>NZ_JBFRTQ010000177.1:1044-1626 GCF_041474195.1 Vibrio sp. 10N.222.52.C3
AACCTAAGGGCGGTAGCGTACCTAAAATAGAATGAGTCTCAATGAAATAGCACTAAAATCTGTTGAGTGAGTATTTTTTGCGGCCTATTGGGGCGGTTTTTAAAAAGTAAGCAAAACCTAGGTTTTATAAGGGATTGGCGAAAATGGACTGTCTCAAAATGGATGAAAAGTGTCTCAGTAGCTTTTAATTGACAGACATATTCTAGTGAGATTAAACCTCAAAAATTCAATACATATTCACGTTCGTGAGTTGTTCTAAACAGTATACTACAAGAGAAAACTATGAAGATCCTCGTCACTGGTGGTGCTGGCTTTATCGGCTCTGCAGTCATTCGTCATATCATCAAGAATACATCTGACAGCGTGGTTAACGTTGATAAGCTCACTTATGCAGGAAACTTGGAATCTCTTATAGAAGTGGATTCGAATGAACGTTACGCGTTCGAACAAGTGGACATTTGCAACCGAGCAGAGCTTGACCGTGTTTTTATTGAGCACAAACCCGATGCAGTGATGCACCTTGCGGCTGAGTCGCATGTTGACCGTTCAATCACTGGTCCGGCGGCGTTCATTGAAACCAAT
>NZ_JBFRTQ010000177.1:2363-2765 GCF_041474195.1 Vibrio sp. 10N.222.52.C3
GGCGTTCATTGAAACCAATATTGTCGGCACCTATACCCTATTAGAAGCAACCCGCGAGTACTGGAATACACTGGAAGAAGATGCGAAACAAGTATTCCGTTTTCACCACATTTCAACGGATGAAGTGTATGGCGACCTTCCTCACCCAGATGAGGTTCCAGAAGGCACCGACCTGCCGATGTTTTTAGAAACAACGTCGTATGAGCCATCAAGCCCATACTCAGCATCAAAAGCTTCGAGCGATCACCTAGTGCGCGCATGGTTACGCACTTACGGCTTGCCAACTATGGTAACCAATTGTTCAAATAACTACGGCCCATACCACTTCCCAGAGAAACTGATTCCACTGGTTATCCTTAATGCGCTTGAAGGTAAAGATCTACCTATTTACGGTAAAGGCGA
>NZ_JBFRTQ010000177.1:3500-6128 GCF_041474195.1 Vibrio sp. 10N.222.52.C3
CTATTTACGGTAAAGGCGACCAAATCCGTGACTGGCTGTTTGTTGAAGATCACGCCCGCGCACTCTACAAAGTCGTGACAGAAGGTGTCGTAGGAGAGACTTATAACATCGGTGGTCACAATGAAAAATCCAACATCGAAGTAGTACAGACGATTTGTGACATCCTAGATACGTTAGTACCGAAAGAATCAGCGTATGCCGAGCAAATTACGTACGTTCAAGATCGCCCAGGTCATGATAGACGTTACGCGATTGATTCAAGCAAAATGCAGCGCGAACTCAATTGGACGCCAGAAGAAACGTTTGAAACCGGTCTTCGTAAAACGGTGCAATGGTATCTAGATAATTCGGTATGGTGTCAAAACGTGCAAGATGGTAGTTATCAACGTGAGCGTTTGGGTGTAGAAGCAACAGATTCAAAGGAAAATAGATAATGAAAGGTATTGTTCTTGCGGGTGGCTCTGGAACTCGTTTATACCCATTGACTCGCGGCGTATCCAAGCAACTCTTGCCGATTTACGATAAACCAATGGTGTTCTACCCGATTTCTACTTTGATGTTGGCCGGAATCAAAGACATTCTGATTATTACTACACTAGAAGATAATGCTGGTTTTAAGCGCCTGCTTGGCGATGGCTCAGATTTTGGTATTAACCTAGAGTATGCGATTCAGCCAAGCCCAGATGGCTTAGCTCAGGCGTTTATTATCGGTGAAGAGTTCATTGGTGATGACAGCGTGTGTTTAGTGCTGGGCGACAACATCTTCTATGGTCAATCTTTTTCAAGAACCTTGCAAAGTGCCGCTTCAAGAGAATCGGGTGCAACCGTGTTTGGCTACCAAGTGAAAGACCCAGAACGTTTTGGTGTGGTCGAATTTGATGAAGAGATGAAAGCCGTTTCAATTGAAGAAAAGCCGGAAACGCCAAAATCTAACTATGCGGTAACAGGCTTGTATTTCTATGACAACCGAGTGGTGGAAATGGCTAAGCAAGTGAAGCCATCTCATCGTGGTGAATTAGAAATTACGACACTAAATGAAATGTACCTCAATGATGGTTCATTAAACGTGGAGTTACTCGGTCGTGGTTTTGCTTGGTTAGATACTGGTACACATGAAAGTCTGCATGAAGCCTCTTCTTTTGTTCAAACGATTGAGAATGTTCAAGGCTTGAAAGTTGCGTGCTTAGAAGAAATCGCGTGGCGTAATGGTTGGTTGAGTGGTGAGCAAGTTCTGACTCTAGCCAAACCAATGATGAAAAACGAATACGGTCAGTATTTGACACGTCTAGTGACTGAAACTCAGAAAAAGGTAGTAAGCTAATGCGTATCCTAATTACGGGTTGCCATGGCCAAGTTGGCTCGCGTTTAACTGAGCAGTTAGCGAATCATGAGAATACAAAGGTATTAGCACTTGATAGAGAGTATCTTGATATTACCAATCAAGACGCTGTCAATGCAGCTGTTGCTGAGTTTGAGCCTAGCATCATTATTAATGCGGCGGCACATACAGCGGTTGATAAGGCTGAAGATGAGGTGGAGCTTTCTTACGCGATAAATCGTGATGGTCCAAAATACCTCGCACAAGCCGCGCAGAGCGTTGGTGCTGCAATGCTGCATATCTCGACCGACTATGTCTTTGAAGGCAATAAAGCGGGTGAGTATGTGGAAACGGATGCTACCAATCCTCAAGGCGTTTACGGTAAAAGTAAGCTCGCCGGTGAAATCGCCGTTGCTGAGGCGTGTGATAAACACATCATCCTTCGTACTGCATGGGTATTTGGTGAGAGTGGCAATAATTTCGTGAAGACGATGCTGCGTTTAGGTGAGAACAGAGACGCATTGAGTATTGTCGGTGACCAGTTTGGCGGGCCGACTTATGCCGGTGATATCGCCAATGCATTGATCCAAATCGCGCAGCGTATTAATCAAGGTGATGCTGTTGAGTACGGCGTCTACCATTACTCGGGTTTGCCTCACGTTAGTTGGTTTGACTTTGCTGATGCCATTTTTGATGTTGCGGTAGAGAACAAAATTCTTGCGAAAAAGCCGACCTTAACAAGTATTACTACTGACCAATACCCAACACCAGCTAAGCGTCCAAGCAATTCTCGTTTAAGTACTGAAAAAATCACGCTAGGTTTCTCGGTTAAAGCGAGCGATTGGAAGTCCGCGTTAAACAATATTCAAGCGTATACGGAATAATAAAATGAAAGTAATCGATACTCGTATTCCAGATGTGAAAATTATAGAACCAAGTGTGTTTGGTGATGAACGTGGCTTCTTTATGGAAACTTGGAATCAAAAGAAATTTGAAGAGCTAGTGACAGGTAAACCTACTAAGTTCGTTCAAGATAATCACTCTAAGTCGAAGAAAGGGATTTTACGTGGTTTGCATTATCAAACTGAAAATACTCAAGGTAAGCTTGTTCGAGTAGTCTCAGGTGAAGTGTTTGATGTAGCCGTTGATATTAGAAAAGACTCACCGACTTTTGGTCAATGGGTTGGTGAATATCTGTCTGCTGAAAATAAACGTCAGCTTTGGGTCCCAGAAGGGTTTGCGCACGGTTTCTATGTAACCAGTAATGAAGCTGAATTTGTCTATAAATGTACTGATTATTATAACCCTCA
>NZ_JBFRTQ010000177.1:6790-7101 GCF_041474195.1 Vibrio sp. 10N.222.52.C3
TGATTATTATAACCCTCAAGCGGAAATATCAATTGCTTGGAATGATCCACAATTAAGTATAGATTGGCCGACTAAAGAAATTCCAATGTTGTCGAAGAAAGATAATTGTGGTGTGCTATTAAGTAAGCTAGGTGGAATGTAAGATGAATGAAAGCACTTTGACGCAACTTGACGTGTGGCTTAAAAAAGAAGAACTTTTATTTTATACAGATTATGACTTAAAGAATAACAGTTATTCTAAGACTGGAAGTATAGTCAAGAGATTTATTTTACCTAAAGATAATATACAACTTGAAAATGTTATATTACTT
>NZ_JBFRTQ010000178.1:0-4881 GCF_041474195.1 Vibrio sp. 10N.222.52.C3
CATGCTCGGCGCACCATAAAAAAGCCCACTCCGAAGAGTGGGCTTTGAGCATTTATATCCGCTTATCAGCGATACACTTTAGGCGATTAAGCTTGAGAAGCTTTAACCTGAGCGTGTAGCTCTTGAACTGAAGTTACTGACGTTTTCGCGTCTGCAGTGTGCGCCATACAAGTCGCGAATGCAGCGTTTAGCGTAGTCGTGTAGTTAACTTTCTCAGCAAGTGCACCACGACGAAGAACTTTAGAATCTTCAATCGCTTGACGGCCAGCTGCAGTGTTCACGATGTACGTGTACTCGTTGTTCTTGATACGGTCAAGAATGTGAGGACGACCTTCGTGTACCTTGTTTACTAGACGTGGGTTGATGCCCGCTTCGCCAAGGATAACCGCAGTACCGTGAGTTGCGTCTAGCTGGTAACCAAGCTTAGATAGTTTAGATGCTAGGTCAACAACACGCTCTTTGTCGCCTTCGCGAACAGAAAGAAGTGCACGACCGCCTTCTGGGTAGATGTTACCACAACCCAATTCAGCTTTAGAGTATGCTTCTGCGAACGTCGCACCAACACCCATAACTTCACCAGTAGAGCGCATTTCTGGGCCTAACAGTGGGTCAACACCAGGGAACTTGTTGAATGGAAGTACAACTTCTTTCACTGAGTAGTAAGGTGGGATGATTTCTTTCGTAAAGCCTTGAGACTGTAGAGATTGACCCGCCATTACACGAGCGGCAATCTTAGCGATTGGCGCACCAGTTGCTTTAGATACGAATGGAACCGTACGTGCTGCACGAGGGTTAACCTCGATTAGGTACACTTCATTGTTCTTAACAGCAAACTGCGTGTTCATCAGACCACGAACACCCAACTCGAACGCTAGCTTTTCAACTTGCTCGCGCATTACGTCTTGGATTTCTTGGCTTAGCGTGTATGCAGGAAGAGAACATGCTGAGTCACCAGAGTGAACACCCGCTTGCTCGATGTGCTCCATAATACCGCCGATTACAACGCGCTCACCGTCACAAATCGCATCTACGTCTACTTCAACAGCGTCATCTAGGAAGCTATCAAGTAGTACTGGAGATTCGTTTGATACGCTAACTGCTTCGTTGAAGTAGCGACGTAGGTCTTGCTCGTCGTATACGATTTCCATCGCACGACCACCAAGTACGTAAGAAGGACGTACAACAAGTGGGAAGCCGATTTCACGAGATTTCTCTACCGCTTGCTCCATTGTTGTTACTGTCGCGTTTTCTGGTTGAAGTAGGCCTAGACGGTCTACAGCAACTTGGAAACGCTCACGGTCTTCTGCACGGTCGATTGCGTCTGGGCTAGTACCGATGATTGGTACGCCAGCAGCTTCAAGAGCACGTGCCAGTTTAAGTGGCGTTTGACCACCGTACTGAACGATAACGCCTTTTGGCTTCTCAACACGAGCGATTGCTAGTACGTCTTCCAGAGTTACTGGTTCGAAGTACAGACGGTCAGACGTATCGTAGTCTGTAGAAACTGTCTCAGGGTTACAGTTAACCATGATAGTTTCGTAGCCATCTTCACGTAGCGCTAGTGATGCGTGTACACAACAGTAGTCAAATTCAATGCCTTGGCCGATACGGTTTGGACCGCCGCCTAGAATCATGATTTTTTCTTTGTCTGTTGGGTTTGCTTCACACTCGTCATCGTAAGATGAGTACATGTAAGCCGTATCTGAAGAGAACTCAGCTGCACACGTATCTACACGCTTGTATACCGGGTGGATATCGTATTGGTCACGTAGACGACGGATTTCGCTTTCCGCTACACCTAGAATCTTAGATAGGCGCGCATCAGCAAAACCTTTACGCTTAAGCTTGTTTAGCTCGTCTTTATTTAGACCAGCAAAGCCTTTCGCTTTAAGTTCTTGCTCTAGCTTAACGATGTCTTCGATTTGAACTAGGAACCAACGGTCGATTTGCGTTAGGTTGAATACACCATCTACCGACATACCAGCACGGAATGCGTCAGCGATGTACCAAATACGCTCTGCGCCAGCTTCTTTAAGTTCGTGACGGATAGTCGTTAGAGCATCTGGTGCGTCTAGGTCTACCATTTCGTCAAAACCAGTCGCGCCAACTTCTAGGCCGCGAAGTGCTTTTTGTAGAGATTCTTGTTGGTTACGGCCGATAGCCATAACTTCACCAACCGACTTCATTTGCGTCGTTAGGCGGTCGTTAGCACCTGCAAACTTCTCGAAGTTAAAACGAGGAATCTTAGTTACTACGTAGTCGATTGTTGGTTCGAATGATGCTGGAGTTGCGCCGCCAGTGATGTCATTCATTAGCTCGTCTAGCGTGAAACCAACAGCCAGTTTCGCTGCAATCTTAGCGATTGGGAAACCTGTTGCTTTAGATGCTAGTGCAGAAGAGCGAGATACACGTGGGTTCATTTCGATGATAACCATACGGCCATCTTTCGGGTTGATACCAAACTGTACGTTTGAACCACCTGTTTCAACACCAATCTCACGCAGTACTGCTAGAGATGCGTTACGCATTAGTTGGTATTCTTTATCTGTCAGCGTTTGAGCTGGAGCCACAGTGATTGAGTCACCTGTGTGAATACCCATTGGGTCGAAGTTTTCAATCGCACATACGATGATGCAGTTGTCGTTTTTGTCACGAACCACTTCCATCTCGTACTCTTTCCAACCGATAAGTGATTCATCGATAAGAAGTTCATTAGTTGGAGATAGATCCAAACCACGACGACAGATTTCTTCAAATTCTTCTTTGTTGTAAGCGATACCGCCACCAGTACCACCCATCGTGAACGATGGACGAATGATACAAGGGAAGCCAACCATGTCTAAAACTTTGTAAGCTTCTTCCATCGTTTTCGCTGTATCAGCAGTTGGACACTCAAGGCCAATTGCTTTCATTGCTTTATCGAAGCGTGAACGGTCTTCTGCTTTATCGATAGCGTCAGCCGTTGCACCAATCATTTCAACACCGAACTCTTCAAGAACGCCGTGCTTTTCTAGGTCTAGAGCACAGTTCAATGCAGTTTGGCCACCCATAGTAGGTAGAACTGCATCAGGCTTCTCTTTAGCGATGATGTTACGCACAACTTCCCATTGGATAGGCTCGATGTAAGTTGCATCTGCCATATCTGGGTCAGTCATGATTGTCGCTGGGTTCGAGTTCACAAGAATAACTCGGTAACCTTCTTCGCGAAGCGCTTTACAAGCTTGAGCACCAGAGTAATCGAACTCACATGCTTGGCCGATAACGATCGGGCCAGCACCTAGAATAAGAATACTTTTAATGTCAGTACGTTTTGGCATTGTCTACTACTCCGAATTACGCTGTGTGCTGTTTGATTAGTTCAATAAAGTGGTCGAATAACGGCGCTGCGTCTTCTGGACCTGGGCTCGCTTCAGGGTGACCTTGGAAGCTGAATGCTGGTTTGTCTGTACGGTGAATACCTTGTAGAGAACCATCAAATAGTGATTTGTGCGTTGCACGTAGTGTCTCTGGAAGGGTTTCTTCGTCAGCAGCAAAGCCGTGGTTTTGCGAAGTAATCATCACAACATCACGATCTAAATCTTTAACCGGGTGGTTTGCACCGTGGTGACCAAACTTCATCTTCACTGTCTTAGCGCCTGACGCAAGAGCAAGAATCTGGTGACCTAGACAGATACCGAAGATTGGTAAGCCTTTTTCTAGGAACACTTTTGTCGCTTCAATTGCGTAAGTACATGGTTCTGGGTCACCAGGGCCGTTTGAAAGGAAAACACCGTCTGGGTTCAGAGCAAGTACTTCTTCAGCTGAAGTCTCAGCAGGAACAACCGTTAGGCGGCAGCCGCGGTCAACAAGCATTCGTAGGATGTTTCGTTTTGCACCGAAGTCATAAGCAACAACGTGGTATGGCAATTCTGAGTCTGCTTTCGCTTCAGGAAGTCCACCCGTAAGCGTCCACGAACCTTGTTTCCATTGATACGCTTCTTTTGTTGTAACTTCTTTCGCAAGGTCCATACCTTTCAGGCCAGGGAATTCTTTTGCTTTAGCAAGAGCTAGAGCTTCGTCTAGGTTTCCATCGTTTACTGAAGAGCCAGCTACGATACAACCGTTCTGTGCGCCTTTTTCACGAAGAATACGCGTCAGCTTACGAGTATCGATATCAGCGATACCAACAACGTTTTGCGACTTAAGGTAATCAGAAAGGGATTGTTCATTACGGAAGTTAGAAGCGATTAGAGGGAGATCGCGAATCACAAGGCCTTGAGCGTGGATTGAAGAAGATTCTTCGTCTTCGGAATTGGTTCCGGTATTGCCAATGTGAGGGTAAGTAAGGGTAACGATTTGTTGAGAATAGGAAGGATCAGTGAGGATTTCTTGGTACCCCGTCATCGAGGTATTAAAAACGACTTCACCAACTGCAGAACCTACAGCGCCAATGGCTTCACCGTGAAATACTGTCCCATCTTCTAGGACGAGTAGTGCTGACTTCTTCAAGACAACCTCCAGAAATAAAAATGCATTAAAATTGATTTAATTTGCAAATCTACCTTCCTGCAACACCAAAAACTGCGTGTTTATGGAAATTAGACAAATTGGCGGTATTTTAGTGATCTGCGTGATACGTGTCAACATTTAACTCAAAAGAAATTAAACATTTGTAAGGACTAATTCAATTTACCCCCTCAAAGCTCCAAAAGTTCAACTTTCATACGCATTTAGCTCGAATATTACGATTTTCTAATTTTCACCCCTCATTTTAGCCAACCATAGAGTGATAAAAATATCAGCAACAAAACGCAATCGATAAATACCAAGAGAAAACATGACAATTTAAAGATCTAAAACAAAAAACATACTAAAGACCACATAAACAGCATAGAAATGGAG
>NZ_JBFRTQ010000179.1:0-3676 GCF_041474195.1 Vibrio sp. 10N.222.52.C3
TCTCTTGAAGTAACTTCTTTAAAACGTTTAACTACACAAGGAGATTGCAGGAGTTGTGCCAATTAAATAACCGTTATTTTTCAGTTGTTTAGATTATTTAATTCTAGGGCAGTTTTCATTTCTCAAAATGGGAATCAAAACAAAATACAATTGAATGGCAGTTTGAATCATAGGGCTTGGGTAAATCGAAAGTAGCATTAGAACTGGGGCTCTAAATAAACAAAACGCCAACCGAGTGTTGGCGTTTTGCTCTAGGATGCACGAAGCTAGAAAGCTGTGAAGCGAGCAAGTCAAAAATGGCTTTGAGGCTGACTAGCTCATTTTCGGGATCACCGTTATCACAGGGACACCCAAGATATCTTCGATTTCGTCTTTGCGTTTGATTGAAGAATCAAACAGTTCAAACAATACCGCTAAACCAATACCCAATCCGATACCTGCAACGAATCCAGCCAGAATAAAAACAAAAGTCGGCATGTTAGATTTGACACTCGGTGTGAAAGGCAAATCGATAATCTTCACACGTTTATTTTGCTCGAATACACCAAGCGAACCCGTTAGTTGAGCCATTTCATAACGCTCTGTTAGTTCATCATATAGTTGACGTTTGATTTCAACTTGACGTTTAAGGCGGTACATCTCTTTTGCATTTTCGCCGAAGTTATTGGCCTTGTGTTCTAATTCGAAAATCATAGTTCGAAGGCTTTTGGTCTCTTCAGTTAAAGACTCAAAGCGAGCACGAACCAGTTGTAAACTGTGTAATTGAGTGACCAGAAGAGGTTGGGTATCAGAAAGTTTGTTCAGTGTCGTACTACTTGCGATATCCCAAAGCTGGTCGCTGTTCATCGTTGGCTGGGTTACCTCGAGCAAACTCTTACGTTCATTCTCTAGTCTGTCTAGCTCACGCACTTTAGCTTGCACAGCACTGTGCTTGTCCGTGTATTTAGCTTGTAACAAGGTAAGGTCGCTACGAATGTCGATGATCTGGTCTTCTAATTTACCGATCACAGGGTTGGTTCTTGAAAGTTGTTGGTCGATTGACCCTAAACTTTTTTCGACACCCGATAACTCGGCCTCTTTTTCTGCCAGTGTTTGTTTGAGTGAAGCTAAGCGATTCAAACTTTGGCTCTGTACCTCAGGCGTCGAATGAACATTCTCATTCATGTATGCAGCTAGCGCTTCTTCTGCTTCTGCAAGCTCTGCGCTACGTTTGTCGATATGGATTTTCAAGAAGTTACTTGAATCTTCAATCGATGAACGTTCCGGTGCGAGTAACTGTTCAATGAAATGTTCACTTACCGAGCGCAGCGTCGCTTCCATTCCATTTGGTGTGTTCGACGTTAGACTTATCTTTAGAAAATCTTTTCCAAGCTGAGTCACCGTTAGACGTTGAGACAGGTCAGTAATGATCTCTTGTTTCTCAATTTCAGGCATATCTGGCGTGGTTAATTGCAGTTCATCAGCGACCGAGTAAAGCACATGTCGACTGTGAAGCAGTGTTCTCAATGCGTTAAGTCGATCTTTGAGCATCGTCGAAACGGCAATGTCTTCCAAGAATGGATTCATCTTGGCCGTTTCTTGAATCAACATACTGGTATGCGCGTCATATTTAGTTGGAGCCAACTTGCTCACACCAAAGCCTACAAAGGGCAAAATAAGCATTGGCAGAACGATAACGTAGCGTTGGCGCCACATCGCATTGATGATGACTAATAACCGCAATTTCAGATTATTCATAATAGCTCCAACATCCAATGTACGAAGTTACCACGGTTCTGCCAGCTCTCTTGTTCGACGACAGAGATAGGTGAGTTGCTTAGCTCGCGTGCATGATCAAGCGCCCAAATCATTTGGTTGGCACTGCCAACCGTGGTTACGTGCCCTTGATATGGAACCAAAGCAGGGAACGGTGTTGTGATAATGGGTGTGCCCGCCGCAAGGTATTCCATTAGTTTGAGTGGGCTACACGCTCGGATCTGCTCGTTATCAACAAACGGCAACAAGCTCACATCCCAGTGTTGAGAATAGCTTGGTAGCGTGTGGTGTGGACGAGGGCCAAGGTAATGTACGTTACTCAACTTAGGCAGCATGAGCGTATCAAGCTCGTTTGGACCTATGAAAACAAAGTCCCATTCCGGCATCGCATTCGCAACATGATCAATCATTTCATAATCAAGCCACTTAGAAAGGCTGCCATAAAAACCAGCAATAGGGCGGTGGTTGCTTGGTAAATCTTTTGCTCTTGGTGCGGGTGTTGAAAATAGGTCTACGTCGACACCATGTGGTAGCAAGTGCGCTTTATGCTTTGGAAATTTACCCATCAATTTTTTGCTAGCCGCGAATATAAGCGTTGATTTTTCGATTAGCTCTGATTCGTGCTGTGCAACGGTGTCATGATCAACACCAGCCAGCGCGCTAAAATCATCACCGCAGTAATAGACCACAGATGACTCGCCTAAGTGTCCGCACAAATCAACAGCGGTCGGAAGAGAAGTCCATAGGATAGGCGCGTTCAGATTAAGCTCCGCAATAATCGGTTTTAGTTGGTGCAACATCATTTGCTGAGCCAACTTTCTAGAAAATTTAGAAGCAGGCGCAGGGATTGTCTTTAAGTTAACGATAGTAATGTTGTCGTGTCCCTCAGAGTCGAGCATGTTTTGAGTAACGGCTTTGGTTTTACCAAACAACTTGTTGAACGCTCGGCTGGCATCTTTAGCGGACAGCTTCGGTTGTCTTAAGCCAATAGAGTTGACCCATAAGACTTTGTGCTGCTTAGCAAGGTGACGAACTAAATGTTGAGTCGATGAAGGTAGGCCACCAAAGTCTTCACCAAATACGATTAAATCACGCATGGTCACCTCCATGAGTCTCTAACGAATCGAACATATCGGATTCTGTCACTTCAACGGGTTTGATGTGACCGACAACTCGAGCTGGGTTGCCACCTGCGATTGCGAAGGCAGGAATATTCTTTGTTACTACGCTGCCTGCGGCTATTACGGCACCTTCGCCGATGGTTACGCCACCTTTGACCGTCACATTCGTGCCCAACCAAACATCGGGTTCAAGAATGATGTCACCGATTTGCTGAGGGTCGTCACCTTCACCTAGCGCTCGGCGTTTTGCATCAAGCGGGTGTCCAGAGTATCCAAATAGAAAAGCGCCGCCTGCGATTCGTACGTTGTCAGAGATAACCACTTTACCTCCAACAGCGATAGTCGACTGCCAACCAATGTCGACGTTATTGCCAATCGACAATAGTGGGTGTTCCAAGCCTTCAAGTTGTTGAGTACAACCAGAGAATGTCGTGTGGCCAGAGATACGGCAGTTGTCGCCAATCGTAATTTGCGCCGGACCGCTGACGAAAGGCAGTCCACCATACAAATACAGGCGTTTGCCACATTGAGCCACACGACCTTTGAAAGCCGGAGTCCAGTAGAAGAATCGCGTAAAGCCAGAAACCAGATTCACCACTAGCTTGTGCGCTTGATATAGACAGCGATTAAATAGTTTAGGGGTAGGTAGCTCTGCGCTTCTGATGTTTTTCAAAATGAAAAACACATTTCTAATTCGAGAATTAGGATGAAACTTAAGCCAATGTTTGAATTGATGTATAGATACTGACGTCATAATGAAAATCCTCTTTTTTGTTATATAGAAGTACTTTCATATATTG
>NZ_JBFRTQ010000180.1:0-11772 GCF_041474195.1 Vibrio sp. 10N.222.52.C3
GCAGTATGAGCAGCGATTAACTAATGCGATACTAGCTCAGTTGGTAGAGCGCAACCTTGCCAAGGTTGAGGTCATCGGTTCGAACCCGATGTATCGCTCCAGCTTTCTTCTAAAAAGCTATTAAGACTCTTTAAACCACCGTGTTTTTCTTTAGATCACAGAGTTTAAAGGCGACCACAAAGGTCACGCTCTTTCTTTAATGCTGCGAAGCATAATCCCCCCAAAAAGCAAATAATCCTCCATCATGGTGGATATTTTTTTGTCTTAAATTTTTCTTAGCAACTGAAATGCTAGTAAATATCAGGTCTCTGAAGCAGACACTTGAGGTTTTTCACATCTATAAACAGACTTATCCACAAAATGTTAGGTGTGGATAACTTGGTTGATAAAGTTGTTTCAGGCTTAATTCTTTACCTATCCCTAAAAGATCTTTCTTTTTTTCAATATATTAGATGAATTGCAGCGATCGTAACTTGTTGTTTTTTATCAAGTTGGATGCCTATCTTGGATTTAATAAAAGATCGTTAACTTGTTGTTTTTTGATCTTAATCATTTATCGGTACTGTGTTTAACTTTGCTCGGGTGTCGGAAGTTTACGAGAGTTCTGAATTTTTTCCACATTGTTAGAATTGAGAACAAGGTCAAACATTGTTCTAAAATTATGTGCAACGAGTTGTCTTAAATATTGGACTATCGATGTGGGTGTCGCTGTCAATCGTTGATACCAAAAGGGCTAGGCGTCTCTTGGTAGTCCTTTCTCTACTATACGTATTAGTCTGTGCTTTTTGGTGGAGATTTTGCTGTTACTTTTTTGCACACAGCTATTTTTCTGCGTAGAGCTATCTTCTTGCACACTGCTAGCGTTGGGTAACTGCTGTAGTTGTTTATTCAAAGCCCACTCAATATGCACATCAAGCATTTCGTTTTTGCCTTGATGAGACTCCAGGGTTTCAATAATGCGTTGTTGAAATGGTGCATTGCCCATCGCAACAAAGATATTGCGTAACCACTGGGTGTGGCCGATACGTCTGATTGCTGAGCCTTCCATTTTCTTTAGGAAGGTTGCTTCGTCCCAACTTGAAAGTGAAACCAGATCGGCTTCTTGGAAATCTTCTCTGCGGTGAAAGTCTGTTTGCTCTGTGAGTTCGGCATGACGATTCCACGGGCAAACTAACTGACAATCATCGCAACCGTAGATACGGTTACCAATGGCATCTCTATACTCTTCAGGGATCACACCATCATATTCAATGGTTAAGTACGAAATACATTTGCGCGCATCAACCACGCCATCAGCAATAATGGCACCCGTTGGGCAAGAAGTGATACATGCGGTGCATTTGCCGCACTCATCAACACTGGGTTCATCCGTGGGAAGAGGGATGTTAACTAACAGCTCCCCTAGAAAGAACCAAGAGCCAGCGTCTTTATCAAGAATTAATGAGTGTTTACCTGTCCAGCCCAACCCTGCTTTTTGAGCGAGTGGTCTTTCCAAAATGGGCGCTGAATCGACGAAAGGGCGTGAGTCTAAACCCTCGACCTCTTTTTCAATTCTTTGTCCTAGCTTTTTCAACTGGTTACGGAACAATTTGTGATAGTCGCGGCCTAAAGAATAGCGGCTGATGTAGCCTTGAGTGGTATCGCTTAGGTTAGAGGCGAACTGAGCTTCTGGTGGTAGGTAGTTCATTCGAGCGCTGATCACTCGAATTGTGCCTGGGTGAAGTTCATCAGGACGTGCACGCATCATCCCATGTCGAGCCATCCAATCCATTTCGCCGTGGTTGCCAGCATCTAGCCATGCTTGAAGAGGGGCTTCGTGTTCACTTAAATCAACATCGCAGATGCCAACTTTTTGAAAGCCCAGCTCTTTTCCCCAGATTTTAATTTTTTCAGCAAGATGGTCTAGATTCATGGCTTATTTCTTATTTTCTCTGTTTTACAATTAGAGATAAGGCTAATTAAAATTAGGTTCGGCAAAAATGGGGGCGGATCTTAACGGATCTTAGTGGTGTTGACCAGAACAGACGCGTTTTGAGCAGTATTTTTCATAGAACTTACACTTGAGTGCTTGTCTCCCAAAAGCATCACGGTTTACTATTCTTGTTCTTTTGATTTTTATATAGTCAACGATCGATTTTTAGAGAACGTATTCATGAGCACGAAACAATTTACTTTGAAAGATGAACAAGCAACGATTCAACTAGGAACGGAGCTTTCTAATCTTTGCTCACAGCAGACGACTATTTATCTGCATGGTGATCTTGGCGCAGGCAAAACGACCTTTAGTCGTGGCTTTGTAAAAGCACTTGGCCATCAAGGAAATGTAAAAAGCCCAACGTATACTCTAGTTGAACCTTATCAACTTGCAGATTGGCAGGTGTACCACTTTGACCTTTATCGCCTAGCAGATCCTGAAGAGTTAGAGTTTATGGGAATTCGTGACTATTTTACGCCGGATGCTATCTGTTTGGTTGAGTGGCCTGAGAAAGGTTATGGGATGCTACCAGAAGCCGATTTGGATATTGATATTCGTTATCAAGACGATCACCGTGTTGTTTCTTTAACCGCTAATAGTGAATACGGACAGCGCTTACTTAGTCAGTTGGAGTTATGTTGATTTCTAAACGCCTTATTTCAACAGTGGCCATGATGGCTGCTGTTTTTTCTATACTGTTTTCTTCACTTGTTTCTGCAAACTCACTGAAAAGTTTAAGGGTTTGGCCTTCTCCAGAAGAAACTCGTGTGGTTATCGACTTAAAATCAGAAGCGGACTTTAGCTATTTCACCCTGAGTAGCCCGAGTCGCTTAGTGGTTGATTTAAAAAATACCAGTCTTGCGACTAAGTTACCGGTCGAGGTGAAAGACAGCCCTGTTCTATCTAAGATTCGTAAGAGCTCACCGCCAGACAAAAACACCTATCGCTTGGTTTTTGAGTTAAAGAAGTCGTCTAAAGCAGAATTATTCAAACTGAGCCCGACCCCAGGTGGTCAGTATGGACACCGTTTGGTGATCGACTTACCTCATGGTGCGGCAAGTAAAGCGACATCGACACCGAGTAAGCCAACGGTAAGTAAGAACATTAATCAGGTTAAGCGCCAGAAAGATATTCTAATTGTGATTGATCCTGGCCACGGTGGTGAAGACCCAGGTTCGATTGGTCCTACGCGTAAATACGAAAAAGACGCGACTCTGAGTATTTCTAAGAAGTTAGCAGCTCAACTGAATGCGGTCCCGGGGATCAAAACTCGTATGACTCGTAATGCTGATTACTTTGTGAACCTGAATCGACGTGTTGCGATTGCTCGAGAGAATGAAGCTCACCTGTTGATCTCTATTCACGCCGACGCCTTTACGACGCCTCAACCAAGAGGTGGTTCGGTATTTGTGTTGAATACTCGACGTGCTAACACCGAGATCTCACGCTGGATTGAGAATAAAGAGAAACAGTCTGAATTGCTTGGTGGTAGCGGTGCAGCGTTCACAAGCAATATTGATGATAAGAACGTAAACCAAACCCTGCTTGATTTGCAGTTTAGCCACTCTCAAAAAGAGGGCTACAAACTGGCAACGGCAATTCTGTCTGAAATGGGTAAGGTTGCGAAACTGCACAATAGCAAGCCGATTAACACCAGCTTAGCAGTATTACGTTCACCACAGATCCCATCAGTACTGGTAGAGACAGGTTTTATTTCGAATCCGACGGAAGAGAAGCTTCTTTTCCAACGTTCGCACCAAGATAAATTGGCACGAGCAGTGACTAAAGCGGTGGTTAAGTATTTGAAGGCTAACCCGCCTGAAGGGATTATTTTGTCTAACGCAACGTCATCAACGGGCAGCGTGAGCCTACATAAAGTCTCTCGTGGCGAGTATTTGTCTGTGATTGCGAGCAAATATGGTACGTCGACACAGACGTTGATGAAGTTCAACAATCTGAAATCGAGCAGCCTAGCAATTGGCCAAGTACTTAAGATTCCAGGCAGTGCTTCAACTTCATCATCAAGCAGTGCGGTTAAAACGAAGACCATCACTCACACGGTTAAGTCTGGAGAGTACCTAGGTAAGATCGCCAGCCGCTATAAAGTGTCGGTGGCTGATATTAAACGTGAGAACCGTTTGAAATCAGAGACGGTGAGAGTAGGCCAAAAGTTACGTATTACGGTTGAAGTTAAAGATGTTCCTCTGCGCAAACACAAAGTTGCAAGAGGTGATTACCTTGGCAAGATAGCTTCGAAATACGGCGTGAGCGTCAACAGCATTCGCCAAGCGAATAAGCTAAGATCTGACAGTCTAGCTATCGGCCAAGTGTTGATTATTCCTCACAAGTAGTCTTGGGAATGCTAAACAGCTTCAGGTATATCAATGATAAAAAATAAGAACTAGTGCAAACGTAGCAGCGTTTCCATCAATGGCAGTAAGGTAGCTATAAATATGACGATCAAAATACTGCCAGCTCGGTTAGCTAACCAAATCGCAGCGGGTGAGGTGGTAGAAAGACCCGCTTCTGTTGTAAAAGAGTTGGTTGAGAACAGTTTGGATTCGGGTGCCACTCGTATCGATATTGATATCGAGAAAGGTGGCGCCAAGATGATCCGCGTTCGTGACAATGGTAAAGGCATCGTAAAAGATGAGCTTGCCTTGGCACTGAGTCGTCATGCTACCTCCAAAATCCACACTCTTGATGACCTAGAGGCGATCGTCAGCCTCGGTTTCCGTGGTGAAGCGCTGGCGAGTATTAGCTCGGTTGCGCGCTTAACCATGACGTCACGCCCTGCCACTCAAGATCAAGCTTGGGCAGCACACAGTGAAGGCCGTGATATGCAGGTGAAACTGCAGCCTGCGGCGCATCCTATTGGCACTTCGGTTGAGGTGTTGGACCTGTTCTTTAATACGCCAGCACGCCGCAAATTCTTACGCACCGAGAAAACTGAATTCACCCATATTGATGAGTTGCTTAAACGCATCGCATTGAGTCGTTTTGATGTGACGATCAACCTTCGTCATAACGGCAAGATGATTCGTCAGTACCGCGCTGCAAAAACACAAGTTCAAGCAGAAAAGCGAATCGCTGCGGTATGTGGCAATCCTTTTGTTCGTCATATGCTTAAGATCGAACTTGAGCATCAAGGCCTAAAACTTCATGGCTGGATCACCACGCCAGAAGGAGCAAGACAACAAAGCGACCTGCAATACTGCTATGTGAATGGTCGTATGATGCGTGACAAGCTGATCAACCATGCGATTCGTCAAAGCTACGAAACCAGCCTGCGTCCAGACCAATTCGCGACGTATGTGTTGTTCATTGAACTCGACCCACATCAGGTGGACGTGAATGTCCACCCTGCAAAACATGAAGTGCGTTTTCATCAAGCGCGCCTTGTGCATGACTTTATTTACCAAGCATTGAGTGATGGTTTAGCGCAGAGCAAGCAGATCGATGCTGCACCAATCAATCAGTCGGCTTTTCATCAGTCAGAAGTGATTCATCATCAGCAAGATAGTACGAGCTCTGCAGTTGATGGTGTTGCAAGTTTCGCTGAGCCAGAAAGCGTAATGCCTAGCAGTTCGGATCAAACCCAAGTTTCGGATAGGGTGCGACACGCTATTGAGCAAACGCCTGCCTACCCGAGAAAAGCAGAATCAGAGCACGCTTTTGATAAGCCTCAACACAGCGTTAATGATGGTGGGCGACACTATGCTCCATCAACCAGCTCAAGTTCATCTGCTGGCCGAAGCTCGGCTACTAGTGACAGCAGTTTTACCGGTTCCTCTCGCCAAGAGTGGATAGAGTCTCGACCTGAACCTAAAAAAGAGAAAGAGCCACACCAACATCATGGTGAACCCGCGCCCTCTAAGCGAGAAGTGAAAGCCTATAAAGAGCTTTTGAAAACGCCTGATTTTGATGATCAAGTTGTACAGCCTTCATCTTCTCAAGAGCATGTGGCACCAGTAGAAACCAGAGACAACTTAGAAAATAAAGAAAATAAAGAAAATAAAGAAAATAAAGAAGCTAAGCCTGCTCAACAGAATCCTGTTCATTTAAAGCCAAGAGCAGCAGTGACGGATTTGGGGAAAGCGGTCTCGGTTGTTGAACGTCAATATCTCGTGATGGGCAACAAGAATGGCTGTGTTTTGGTTTCCTTAGCTAAGGCTGAATTATTACGTGTTGTTGGTCAGCTTGATACTCGAGGTGGCGCGTTAAAAAGCCAACCGTTATTGGTGCCTTTATCGATTAAGCTGGGTAGTGAACTTGTCGAAGTTGCTAAGGCGCTGAGTCAAACTCTGGCATTACTGGGGATTGAGCTTAAGGCGCGAAACAGCGAGGCGGTAATGGTGATGGGCGTGCCTTCTCCTTTAAGGCAGCAAAACTTACAAATTTTGATCCCAGATCTGTTATCTTACGCGGCTTCAATAAATGCCCAGGGTGCAGTGAAGCAACCTAATGACATGTTGTCAGCTTTGGTTAACTGGATCGGGATTCAAACCGCACAAGTAAAAAGCGACTACACTTTATCTGAAGCGGTTCAACTAGTTGGGGAACTAGAACAACTTTGGCATGGTCTACTTCCATTAGATGATCCAGAGTTTGTTAATCCTATCGACTTTTCAGCGACTATAGCCGCGTTTACGGTTTAATTTTTTCGCGACGACCTTTGTCTTTTTAGCTGAATACGTCGCGACACAAAGCCCTTTGCTAAAAAGCGCTAAAACAGAGAAGCAAATACAAAATATCATGACTGAAAAATTACCTTTAGCGTTGTTTTTAATGGGCCCAACGGCGTCAGGAAAAACAGATTTAGCTATCCGCTTACGTCAGAAATACCCTGTAGAGATCATCAGTGTCGATTCGGCATTGATCTACAAAGACATGGATATTGGTACCGCTAAACCGGATGCGGAAGAGCTTGCGCTCGCGCCTCATCGCTTGATTGATATTTTGGATCCAAGCGAAGCGTATTCTGCGGCAGATTTTCGTCGTGATGCGATCAATGAAATGAATAAGATTGTAGCGGAAGGCAAAATCCCGCTACTTGTTGGTGGCACAATGCTGTACTACAAAGCATTGTTGGAAGGTTTATCGCCATTACCAGCAGCGGATCAAGAGATTCGTAAGCAGATTGAAGCGGAATCTATCGAACAAGGTTGGCAGGCATTGCACGATCAATTAAGAGAGATAGATCCCGTATCCGCTGAAAGAATACACCCAAATGATCCACAAAGGCTTTCAAGGGCATTGGAAGTTTACCGAATTTCGGGTAAAACATTAACAGAGCTAACTCAAACGAAAGGCGACAGCCTGCCATTTCGTGTAAAACAATTTGCAATAGCTCCCAAGGAAAGGACTGAACTCCATCGCCGCATTGAGCTGCGTTTCGAGAAGATGATAGAAGCGGGATTTGAAGATGAAATGAAGGCGTTGTACGCCAGAGAAGATCTTCACCCTGAACTGCCATCGATCCGATGCGTTGGTTATAGGCAGATGTGGGATTATTTAGACGGTAATTGTGATTTAGACGAAGCGGTTTTCCGTGGTGTCTGTGCAACCCGTCAGTTGGCCAAGCGACAAATCACCTGGTTGCGCAGTTGGGATGATTTAACTTGGTTAGATAGCGAAAACATTGATCAAGCGTTAGAAACTCTTTCAGATGCAATAGCATCTGATTAGTATTGCTGTGTATAATGTGATCGCTTTTGCGTGAATATACTCTGGAAAGGATCCGTTATTGAGGCTTTTAAAAATCACAGCCTTTCAATAACAACGGAGTTTTTTTATTCATTTAGCTCAGATGCAAAGGCCGCACCTTTTTGTGCACCACTAGCTAAATAATTACAACAAAATACAAATAAGGAAAATAAAATGGCTAAGGGGCAATCGCTACAAGACCCATTCCTAAATGCACTCCGTCGTGAGCGCATTCCAGTCTCTATCTATCTTGTTAACGGCATTAAGCTGCAAGGTCAGATCGAGTCTTTCGATCAATTCGTGATCTTATTGAAGAACACAGTAAACCAAATGGTTTACAAGCATGCGATTTCTACTGTGGTACCTGCTCGCGCAGTTAGTCACCACAGCGGCGAGCAACGCACGCCATCTGATCGTCCAGAGAAGACTGAAGATTAATCGTTCAATTTGTACAGCTTGCGCTGTAATAAGGAGTTGGTTGCTTGTTTGACCGTTATGAATCCGGCGAGCGAGCCGTACTTGTTCATATCAACTTCACGCAAGAGGGAGAATGGGAAGATCTAAGCGAATGTGAAATGCTGGTCTCCTCAGCGGGGGTAGAAACGCTACAAGTGATTACTGGTAGCCGACAATCCCCACTCCCTAAATACTACGTTGGAGAAGGTAAAGCCCTAGAAATCGCACAAGCTGTTCAGCTAACCGGTGCTGAAATTGTGATTTTTAACCACTCCCTCTCTCCTGCCCAAGAGCGCAACCTCGAGCAATTGTGTAAATGTCGTGTGATTGATCGCACGGGTTTGATCTTAGATATCTTTGCACAACGTGCGCGAACTCATGAAGGTAAGCTACAAGTTGAGCTCGCTCAGCTTCGTCATATCTCTACTCGACTGATTCGTGGTTGGACTCACCTTGAAAGGCAGAAAGGTGGTATTGGTCTTCGTGGTCCAGGTGAAACTCAACTGGAAACCGATCGACGTTTGTTGCGTGACCGTATAAAGGCAATACTACGTCGTTTAGCGAAAGTCGCTAAGCAGCGTGAACAAGGACGACGTGCTCGTAATCGAGCTGAAATCCCAACAATTTCTTTGGTTGGTTATACCAACGCAGGGAAATCAACACTTTTCAATCGCATCACAAGTGCTGGTGTTTATGCGGCAGACCAACTGTTTGCAACCCTAGACCCAACACTACGTAAGATTGATTTGGCAGATGTCGGGCCTGCAATTCTCGCAGATACCGTAGGTTTTATCCGTCATCTACCACACGACTTGGTCGCTGCGTTCAAGGCAACATTACAAGAGACGCAGGAAGCTGACATTTTGTTACATGTTGTTGATGCCAGTGATGACCGTTTTCGTGAGAACATTCAGGCTGTTCATGAAGTATTAGAAGAAATCGATGCTCATGAAGTGCCAACCCTTGTAGTCATGAACAAAATTGACTGCATGGAAGACCAAAAACCTCGAATTGAAAGAGACGAAGAGGGCGCACCTCGCGCTGTTTGGGTTTCTGCAATGGAAGGAGAAGGTATTGAGCTACTGTTTGAAGCTTTAACTGAGCGTTTAGCTAGCCAGATGGTTCAATTCCGGTTGTGTATTCCACATCAACATCAGGGTCGCATTCGCAGCTTATTCTTCGAGATGAAATGTATTCAACAGGAAGAGTATGATGAAAATGGTAACTTGTTGATAGATATCCGAATGCAACAAATAGATTGGTCTAAACTTGAAAAAAGAGAAGGGGCGCTCTTAGGTGACTTTATCGTTACCAAAGAGACTGCTACAGTATAACGTCATATCAAATGATGGAGCTTTCTAATGGCGTGGAATGAGCCTGGAAATAACAACAACGGCGATAATAACGGCCGCGATAATGACCCTTGGGGTAATAAAAATAATCGCGGCGGCCGAGATCAAGGACCGCCAGATCTAGACGAAGTGTTTAATAAACTAAGTCAAAAGTTAGGTGGCAAGTTTGGTCAAAAGGGTGGCAACGGTAACGGGCCATCTATTGGTGGTGGCGGTGCAATTGGCTTTGGTGTCATTGCCGTTATTGCTATTGCTATCTGGTTCTTCGCTGGTTTCTACACCGTTGGCGAAGCAGAAAGAGCAGTAGTACTTCGACTGGGTCAGTTCGACCGTATCGAAGAACCTGGTCTTAACTGGCACCCACGCTTCATCGATGAAATCAGTGATGAGCAACTAGTAAACGTTCAAGCGATTCGTTCTCTACGTGCTGCTGGCACGATGCTAACGAAAGATGAAAACGTTGTGACCGTTGAAATGGGTGTTCAATACCGTGTTTCTGACCCATACAAGTACTTGTATCGTGTAACGAATGCAGACGACAGTTTACGCCAAGCAACCGATTCTGCGCTTCGTGCGGTAATTGGTGACTCACTAATGGATAGTATCCTGACAAGTGGTCGTCAGCAGATTCGTCAAAGCACTCAAGAAACGTTGAACCGTATTATTGATAGCTACGACATGGGTATTCTGATTGTTGACGTGAACTTCCAGTCAGCACGTCCACCTGAGCAAGTGAAAGATGCATTTGATGATGCTATCGCGGCTCGTGAGGATGAAGAGCGTTTTGAACGTGAAGCTGAAGCTTACCGAAATGACATTCTTCCAAAAGCAACAGGTCGTGCTGAGCGTTTGAAGAAAGAAGCGGTGGGTTACTCAGAGCGCACAGTTAATGGTGCTCTAGGTCAAGTTGCTCAATTCGAGAAACTGCTACCTGAATACCAAGCTGCTCCTGAAGTAACACGTAACCGTATGTACCTAGATACAATGGAAAAAGTGTACTCAAGCACATCGAAAGTCCTGATTGATTCTGAATCAAGCGGTAACTTGCTATACCTACCAATTGATAAGCTAGGCGCACAAGGTGGTTCTCAGTCGGGCTCTCGCCCTGCAAAAGCATCATCAACTTACGATCAAATTGAGTTAGAAACTCAAGCGGATCCAAAGCCTAGCACTCAAACTCGTTCAGACAGTTCACGCCAAGGGAGATACTAATAATGCGTAAATTAATGATCCCTGTATTAGTTGTGACGATTGCCCTTCTATTGATGTCAGTGTTTGTGATTCAAGAAGGTGAGCGTGGCATGGTAATTCGTTTTGGTCGAGTTCTCGATGACAACGGCGTATCACGAATCTATGAACCAGGTCTGCACTTTAAACTACCGATGTTTGATCGCGTAAAAGTACTTGATGCTCGTATTCAAACGATGGATGGCCGTTCTGACCGTTTCGTAACATCAGAGAAAAAAGACGTTCTAATTGATACTTACGCAAAATGGCGTATTGCTGATTTTGGACGTTTCTATCTGAGTACCGGTGGCGGTAATATCATGACGGCAGAAGCACTTCTTGAGCGTAAAGTGACAGATGTTCTTCGTTCTGAAATTGGTTCTCGTGAAATTAAGCAGATCGTGTCAGGCCCTCGCAACAAGGACATCCTGCCAGACTCTGCTGATAGCGAAGTCGTCACAACGGTAGCGGCTGCAGAAGCACTAGAAGTTGATGGCGAACGCGATAAGATCATGGAAAACGTTTTGTCTGGAACGGCAGAAAGTGCGATGGCTGATTTAGGTGTTGAAGTTGTTGATTTCCGTATGAAGAAGATTAACCTTCCTGACGAAATCAGTGAATCTATCTACCGCCGTATGCGTGCAGAACGTGAATCGGTTGCTCGTAGACACCGTTCTCAAGGTCGTGAGAAAGCGGAAGTTATCCGTGCTCAAGCTGAGCTAGAAGTGGCAACAGTTCTTGCTGAAGCTGACCGTACAGCTCGAATCACTCGTGGTGATGCGGATGCAGAAGCAGCGAAGATCTACTCTGATGCGTTCAGCAAAGATCCTGAGTTCTACGGCTTCATGCGTTCATTGCAAGCTTATGAGACATCATTTAGCGATAAGAGCGACATTCTAGTACTGGATCCGAAGACTGACTTCTTCCAATACATGAATCAAGCAAGCGGCGCTCCAGCAAAATAAGCTGATGCGTTAGCGAATGCTTAGCTTAATAAGCAAAATACGTTAAAACTTAAAAGGCTCCCATTGTGGGAGCCTTTTTGTTTGTGCGCCG
>NZ_JBFRTQ010000181.1:0-281 GCF_041474195.1 Vibrio sp. 10N.222.52.C3
TACAGCTATTGCAAAAGGACGAATTACGCCTTCACCCGAATTAGGGGTTTTGAAAGGCGCCGAGGCTGAAGCATTTTACCTTGGTGTTAATGCTGTAATTTGGGGGTATCCAATAGTGTTCTTTGAAGACCTAATTCGTGGTAGAGCACAACCTGACGCACAAGTGAAAACGGCGTTGTTGCTTAAATCAGTTGAACCTTTTCCAAGTCCTGTGATCTGATCCTTTATGGTGGTTAGAACGGTGGTGACATGGGTAAAGCGGAAAAGAAGATAACTAACTG
>NZ_JBFRTQ010000181.1:1064-18562 GCF_041474195.1 Vibrio sp. 10N.222.52.C3
AAAAGAAGATAACTAACTGGGCGGAATACAATAAGGCTCTGTGCAAGCGTGGCTCGGTTACGTTCTGGATAGATGATTCAGCCATAGATGCATGGCGATGTACAACCCATCATGGCGTTGTTGCCTAAATCAATTGAACCTTTTTCGAGTCCTGCGATCTGATCCTTTATGATGGTTAGAGCGGTGACAACATGGGTAAGGCGAAAAAGAAGATAACTAACTGGGCGGAGTACAATAAGGCTTTGTGCAAACGGGGCTCGGTTACGTTCTGGATAGATGATACAGCCGTAGATGCATGGCGATGCAAAACCCATCATGGTAAGCGTGGTAGAGGCTTTCAGTACTCTGATACAGCGATTGAAACTGCCTTGATGATTAAAGGAGTATTCTCATTACCATTACGTGCTCTTCAAGGCTTTATTGATTCTATCTTTGAGCTATTGGATGTTCCACTGACGTCCCCTGACTACACCTGTATCAGCAAACGCTCGAAGACAGTTCAGGTCAAATATCGCAATAAATCCAAAGGAGCTATTCGCCATATAGCCATTGACTCGACTGGTCTCAAAGTTTTTGGCGAGGGTGAATGGAAAGTGAAAAAGCACGGCGCCGAAAAACGCAGAACTTGGCGTAAACTGCACTTAGCTGTTGATGTAGAAACTCATGAGGCCATTAGTGCAGAAGTCAGTCTTGTAAGTGTTGGCGATAACGAAGTGCTGCCAACATTACTCAACCCTTTACGTAGAAAGATCCATACAGTATCTGCTGATGGAGCATATGACACAAAAAGTTGTCATGAGACTCTGAAAAATAAAGGCTGTACTCCGTTGATACCACCTCGAAAGAATGCGGCTCTTTGGGAAGATGGGCATCCCAGAAATGAAGCTGTAGAGGCTCTTAAAAACGGAACAATAACGGAGTGGAAATCTGAGTCTGGTTACCACTATCGCTCAATATCTGAGACCGCAATGTCTCGATATAAAGGACTAACCAGCGGTAAATTGAGCTTGAGATGTTACAACGCTCAAGTGGGAGAAATCATGGCGAATGTCAAAGCTATAAACAAAGTCATAGGACTAGGTATGCCTGTTAGAAGCTAACGATTAGTCAAATATGGCGTCGTTGAACCTCAAGCTGATTTGATCAACAACGCCGATTATGAGTACTAACTATTGCATCTAGAATCGTTATAAAACTGCTCGCTAGATAAAATGCCACAATGCTTAAAAAAGAGAAAAGCCTCAGCCTTTCTCTTCCTATTTTGTACCTTTAAGCATTAATGCTAAGTGAGCCCAGCTATTCAGCAAAAGGCGCGCTTTACCAATTAGATTTGCTCAACGAAACCCATTAGGTGCTGTTTCACTTCGTCTGAAGCAAACGCACTTTCTACAGAGTACTTGTAGATTTCTACGTAATCTTCTTTTGTTAGACCGAATGTTTCACACGCACGTTTTACTTCGTTGGTCATGGTTGTGTTCGACACAGTGCGGTTGTCTGTGTTGATCGTTACAACGATGCCGTCTTTCTTGAATTCAGCAATTGGGTGGTCGCTGAATTTGTGAATACATTTAGTTTGCACGTTACTTGTTGGGCAAGTTTCAAGCGCAACCTGCTTCTCTTTAACGATGTTGTACGCGTCTTCGTTACCTTGGATGTGGACACCGTGGCCGATACGCTCAGCGTCAAGCAGTGTGACTGCATCGTAAACGTTCTGACCATGCCATTGCTCACCTGCGTGAACCGTCACACGGTAGCCTTGTTCAATAGCGTATTGCGTGTACTCAGGGAATTCAGCGCAGAAGCCCGGCTTTTCACCGCCTGCAATATCAAACGCAACCACGCCTTTACCAAGGTATGGTTTACCAGCGTCGATTACATCTTTGATTGAGTCTTTCGGGAACATACGAAGTACAGACATGATGTAGTTGCCCTTAATGTCGTATTTCTCTTCTGCACGCTTCATGCCTTTAACCGCACTTGCGATGATTGCATCAAGAGACAAGCCCTTGTTTACGTGAAGAATCGGTGCAAAACGAACTTCTAGGTACTTAACGTTTTCTAGTGCTGCGTCTTCGTAAAGCTCAAAAGAGATACGCTCAATCGCTTCTTCCGTTTGCATCACTTGCAGTGGCAGGCTAAAGCAAGCTAGGTACTCATCAAGGTTTTTGCAATCTTCAGGCACTGTTAGAGACTTTACTACCGCTTCACGGTCTTCTGGAAGTTCGATTCCGTACTGTTTCGCCAGATCAATAATGGTGTCTGGACGAACACTTCCGTCTAGGTGGCAGTGCAGATCAATCTTAGGGAGTGCTAGAAAGTTCATGAGTATTCCTTAGGTCTATTATTTTTTGAGTTATTAACTCATAGGTTACATGGGCTTAAATTAACAAGTTTGTGATATGATTTAAAGTGACATAAAGTCATCATTAATCTGAATCTAAGGAATATCATGGTAGATGTTAAAAGCTTACTCAAATGTGATATGAATTTACTGCTGTGTTTACACGTGTTGCTTGAAGAGCGCAGCGTGAGCAAAACGGCAGAGCGATTGTTCCTTAGTCAGTCTGCGGTGAGTAAACAACTCACTAAGCTGCGTTCTTTGTTTGACGACCCTTTGTTTGAACGTGAGTCAAAAGGCCTGTTTCCAACACCGAAAGCCACCTCTTTAGCGCCTAAAATTCATCAAATCCTTCTGCAAGTTGAACAGCTAACCGTGCCGGACATTTTTGAGCCGAAAGACAGCGAACGTACTTTTAATATCGATCTTGTTGAAACCGCTTATACCGCGATTTACCCTAAATTTATGCCTAACGCGCTAGCAGATGCGCCGAACATTACGGTAAACAGCACTACTTGGAGCAGCGAAACCTTTAAGCGCTTACTAAAGCGTGAGGTCGATTTCGGGATTGGAATTTTTGAGCTCGATGAAAGGGCTAGCACCCACATTCAAAATATCCCTGCCGAGCTAAACCACGTCGAGTTGCTGCAAGATTACTCTGTGTGCTTGATGCGAAATGATCACCCAGTACTTCAAGAAGAGTGGAATCTGCAAGCCTTCCTTAAATACCGTCATATTCAGTTGGTGACCGGTGGCGTTGGCGACTGGTTGCTACTGGAAATCTTGCAAGCCAAACAGCTTCAAATTAACAAAGCCGCCAACGTGTCGGACATCACCAGCGCAGTAAAGCTGTGCAAACAAAGCGATTTGCTGATGTGTTATCCGTACAACTCGGTTCGTGACTATATTGAGAGTGGCGAACTGGTGATGAAGCCGATTCCTATTGAGTTGGTTCCCGGTGGTTTGTTTTTGCTTTGGCACCGTTACTTTGATTCTGAACCAAGCCACAAATGGCTTCGCGACCTCATAGTCAATAAGACCCAAGAACCTCAGCTGTAAACCGCGAGCTACGATGATCAAAACGGCGAAATAAGTTTTTTTAAATTTATTTCGTCTTTTTAGAATGAGCATTGTCTTATTACGGGTGCCAAATGCCCGCCAAGAATGAGATATCTAAATGAATCCAATGCCATCGATTCCGCAACAAGTTATTGAAGATGCTTGTGAGTGGGCAATTATGCACGGTGCGTCGTACTTTTGAACAGTTGAGCTGTCAGCTTTCATCGGGCGATAATCAACGCCTGCTATTGAAAGATGTCGGAGCTGTCGATGTGGTGTATCTAAGAGCTGGCTACCAGTATTCAGATTATTGGGCTCCAGAGCTAAATGAATCGGTGTGTTGCCATACGTTAAGTCAGACTCGCTTGTTTATGGAGCAACACCATGTCGCAATGAACGCGACTATCAGCCAGCAATTAGCGACCAGCAAAACCATGCAAATGCTGCTGACCATGATGTCAGCAGCAGAATACGCCCGCTGGGGTTTAACGCGAGAAGAAGCCGAACTGGTCAAGAGTGTTCTGGCTGATATGAAGCCTATCACCAATGAAGCAATTGAATGGTTTAACACACAAGCTGATAAGCAAGAATGGGAGCTAAAAAACCAAGGCGAGGGCGGTGGCCATTGTGTCTTTGGTGACGATATTAGCGAACAACTGAGCCAACTTAAGCCAGAAGACTACGATGCATGGGCATTGATGCAGCGCTTGTACCCACACGAACGTGACGTGCCAAGCATTGCGGTGCGTGACACTCAACAAACGCTCGTGACAGACTTAGTCAGCGAAGTCGGTTTGTTTACCGCTTACTACAAAGGTGAACCAGTAACAGAGCTAGACGGCTACACGGGTTACTTGATCCGCAGTAAACCCGCTAGCGAAAATGAAGGTGGAATCCACAGTGGAAAAGGGATTCTCGATTCGTTGGTGTTGATTGATTAGTTGAATCTGCATTAAAAAACCAGAACTCATGTTCTGGTTTTTTGTATCTGAGCTCAGTAAAACTTCAGAGTTTGGATAACAACAATCACGCCCCTAACTTGGTAAAGGCCAACGGGGTTTGTCCAGTTTGCTGTTTGAAAAAAGCGATAAACGCACTGTTGGATGAGAACTCTAGCAGATGAGCCACATCAACGACTTGTCGGTTTTCTGAGAGCAGTTCAATCGCTTTAAACAAGCGCCATTGCTGTCGCCACTCTTGGTAAGTCATGCCTGTTTCGGCTTTGAATAATCGAGTAATCGTTTTGGTGCTTGCGCCAACCGAGTTCGCTAATGTCGAGAGGGCTGGGGCAAGAAAGGAAGCGGTTCGGACTTGTTTGCAAAAGCTTTTAAAGCGGCGATCTGTCGGTAGTGGCAAGATAAACGAGTGTTGGTTAGCACTGTAAAACTCTTCCCAGAATAGGTTGGCGGTATTGGTGGTTTGCTCGCGGGCAACGTCCCAATCCCAGAAAGCCATCTTATTGATCAGGGCTTTTAAAAGCTCATTCACTTCTACAATTTCAATCGCTTCTGGGCAGGTGTAAATACTGCTATCAAAATAGAGCGACCGATAAGCAACCACATTGGTCATCTGCGCGCGATGTTTGGTATAAGGCGGGATCCACACGGCTTTAGTCGGCGGCAAAATGCAAATGGCGTTTTTTAAGGTCAAGGTGATGCAACCCTGCGGAGCATACAGCAACTGTCCTTTTACGTGGTGATGTATTCCTGAGTCATGCTGACCTAGCTCTGCCGCAATCCCTATTACGGGCGCAGGTAAGCTGTCTGCATCAAACTCAATGGTTTCGCTGATTAATGCCATTTGTCCCAATCTTGTTGTTTTTGGTTTTAATGTTGTTAACGAGCCAAGGTTAGTTTCCCCTAGACTCCTCGTCAAGTTCACTGGTCTTGGAAAAATGATGAAAACAAAACCTTCTTTATGGCAAATGGTGCTATTGCTGATGTTCCCTCAAATCGCAGAAACCATCTATAGCCCGACTCTGGATTCAATATCGAAATCCTTTGATGTCAGTTACACACAAGCTGCTCAAACCCTATCGATTTACTTCTCTGCATTTGCGGTGGGTGTGGTGGTATGGGGCGTGTTAGCTGACAAGTGGGGGCGCCGACCAACCATGTTATTGGGCATGGGGTTATTCGCTTGTTCAGCACTCATTGCTATGCAAACCAATAGCTTTGTTTGGTTGATGATAGCCCGAGCCATGGGCGCTTTCGGGCTTGCGGTTGGCTCGGTTGTGACACAAACCATGTTGCGAGATGCCTTTAGCGGCGCTGAACTGGCCAAGGTGTTTGGTTACATGGGGATGGGGCTGTCGATTAGCCCAATCATCGGGCTGCTTCTTGGCGGTCAATTAAGCCAAGCGGGCGGGCATCAATATGTGTTTATTGCCCTGTTTATTATGGTGTTAGTGCTGTTGGCACATAGCCTATGGTCATTGCCTGAAACGCAACAATCTAAGCAGCCATTGCAGTTAAAGTCACTCAGTATTCACATGGTCAAAGATAGCGATATATGGATGTCTGCGTTGCTGGTCGCGTCGTTCAATATTGCACTGTTTTCCTATTATCAATTGGGTTCATTTGCCTTCATTCAACTTGGATTTAGCGTTGAGCAGTTTGGCTACAGCGGCATTGTGCTTGGGTTCGGGACTCTGTTGGGAAGCTTGGTGAACAAGACATTGTTGAAGAGACAAGTGTCTTCAATGTCTCTGATTGGTATCGCAGCAGGGCTTCAAACATTAGGTGCGGTGGGTGTGTATTTTTCACAACACACGATCTGGTTCTTGCTTCCAATGATGTTGGTGGTTATGGCGTTTGGCATTGCGATTCCCAATGTATTGAGCCGAGCGTTGGTACGTTACCAGTCTCAAGCAGGAAGTGCAGGCGCACTGTTTGGTTTGATGTATTACACCTTGATCGGCTCAGGGCTCGCTTTAGCGGGAATGCTCCAAGATCTAGGTGTAGTGTTGGTACTTTGTGGCGCGTTATCTGTTCTGGTGACGATACGCAGTCGACTCCAGCTTAAACGCTAAGTCTCTCATCTGTATTGATAAATTCCGTGTCCTGTTTGGCGCGGAATTTATCATTTCTTGGTTTGTAAATTTGGATATTGACAGGGGTAGAGTGATCGTTCTACTCTGTAGGTAGAACAATCATTCTACCCTTTGTCGGGTATTGAGAGAGCACTATGTTGAGAGAACAGATTGCAGCAAGCTTAGAGGTGGCATTTAGCCAGCAAGGTTTTGCTGAGCCGAGCGTTGCACAGCTGAAAACGGCGTGCGATGTAAGCCTAAGAACCTTGTATAAACACTTCCCTTCAAAAGAAGCGATGATCGTTGGTGCCTTGGAGCATCGACATCAACGTTACCTAGATTTCTTGTTGGAAACGTCGCCTGAAAAGGGGCTCGCATCGGTTACTCATATCTTCAACAAGCTTCAACAATGGTTAGAAGAATATGCGCCGCACGGGTGTATGTCGATGAATGCGATGGCCGCGTTTCCCGATAATGAGCTTATCAGCCAAGCGGTTACACAGCATAAAGAACAAGTTCGTTTGCTAATAGGCAAGCAGAGCCTGCGAGAGGATCTCGCGACACCGCTGTTTTTACTTCATGAAGGCGTATCAAGCGCGTGGCCAGTCTTAGGCGAAGAAGCAGTGGCATCGGCACAGAATATGGTGACAAAATTACTCAAGGAAACAGTATGAATTTCGAGATACCAAAAACAATGAAAGGCGCAGAGATGCTAGGGCACGGCGGGGCAGAAATGCTTGGCTACCGTGAAGACATTGCTGTTCCAAAAATTGAGCCTAATGAAGTGCTGATCAAAGTCATGGCAGCAGGCGTTAATAATACTGACATCAACACGCGAATCGGTTGGTATGCAAAAAGTGATGATTCAGACGATGCCAGTTGGTCGGGTGAAGCGCTAAAGTTCCCTCGTATCCAAGGTGCTGACGTGTGTGGTTTTATCGTGAAAGTCGGCAATGAAGTCTCAGTTGACCGTATTGGTGAGCGTGTTCTGATTGAGCCTTGTTTGACCGAGGTTTATGGACAAGATCTACCACAGCCATGGTATTTCGGATCTGAATGCGATGGTGGTTTCGCTGAATACACCAAAGTAGCAGCTAAGCATGCTTACGCGGTGAACAGTTCTATGTCGGATGTTGAGCTAGCGTCTTTCCCATGCTCTTACTCGACCGCAGAAAACATGCTGACTCGCTCGAATGTGGCTGAGGGTGATCGCGTGCTTATCTCAGGTGCATCGGGCGGTGTGGGCTCTGCGGCTATTCAACTAGCAAAAGCTCGTGGCGCGTATGTTATTGCCATCACTAGCCCAAGCAAGAACCAACAGTTACTTGAACTTGGCGCAGATGAAGTGATTGCCCGTGATGCAGATTTGGTTAACGCGCTAGGCGAAAGCAGCGTGAATGTGGTTATCGATTTAGTCGCCGGTGATAAGTGGCCGGAATTCCTTGAAGTGCTGAAACCACATGGTCGCTATGCTGTGTCTGGTGCGATTGGTGGTGCAATGGTTGAGCTTGATGTGCGAACTTTGTATCTCAAAGACCTCAGCTTTTTTGGTTGCACGGTTTTAGAACCGCAAGTATTCCAAAACTTGGTTAATCGTATCGAGAAACAGCAGATTGGCGCCATCGTTGCAGAGTCTTATCCGCTAGCCGATATCCATAAAGCGCAAGATGAGTTCTTAAAGAAAAAGCATGTTGGTAAGATCGTGTTGGAAGTGGCAGAACGCTAGTTTTAGTCAGCTTCACGGTTTAGATTGATGGAAGAGTGAGCAAGCTTTATTTGCTCGCTCTTTTTGTTCCTGGTGAATACCGAGGAGCTGAGCAAATTGTTGGGTAACAGATCCTATACAGCTGAAAGGTTAATGATTCATTTATCACTGTATGGTTTATGAGTTGCCTGTGCGATAATCACCGCTGTTATATATCCCGAACTGTTTGATAATCATCTAGGAGCCGTATTGATGTTTAAAAGGGTATTGCAGGCACTATTCTCACCTTTTGTTTATTCAAAAAACAAACCCTCTGCAGAGCCTGTCCAAAAAGAGCAACAACAAACCGTTGCTACTGATTCTGTTCGGTCTTCAATCTTTGTTCCGCCGTCGTCCGCTCAGCCATCATCATTAATCGTCGATAAGACGCTTAGCCTTCACGATGGTGAGTTCCTTGATTATTTGTTTGGAGAGTCTCGCCTTCGAACGGAGTCAGACCCATTTAGTGATTTTGTCGCTTGTCAAATCGAACGCTTGATTCGCTCTCCAAAAGCCTTGCTTAATGAACTTCCAGTGATGCCAGCCTCTGTGACCACGTTAATGGGCGAATTACAGAGCGATGAGTTTGATGTCGATACTCTGTTAAGAGTGATTGAGCGCGAGCCGAGTATGGCTGCCGATGTGATTAAACTGGCAAATAGCGCCTTTTACAAACGCAATGAAAAACAGGTTACCGACCTAAAAACAGCATTCTTAAATATGGGTTCTCAAGGGCTCGTTGAAGGGGTGGTGAATAGCTACATGAAGAACTTCACGCCGGGGAACAATATTTACTGGCGTCACTTCGGTGAGAAAATTTGGAATCACAGTGTTCAAACCGCGTCGTTTTCTAAGGAGTTGATGAAAGACTCTTCATCTCAAGAAGAGCAAGCAGCGGCGTATTTTGTTGGGTTAATTCGCAACTTAGGCAAGATGATCATTTTCCAGATGATGGTAGAAGCCTTCAAGCATGTTGATCCTTCTGTTCCACCTAACTCGTTAGCATTGAAGCGCCTGATGAACAGCTACTCCATTCGCCTGACTTACACCATTGCTAAGTTCTGGGAACTGCCAGAATCAGTGTTGACCGCGATTGGCTACCAAGAGTCGAGCCGATACGAATGCACGCCACTTGGTCAAGCTGTGTTTGAAGCTAACTACTTGAGTGAGCTGTGCTATTTACTGGAAGAACAAACGATTGAAGTCGAGCAATTTAAGCGCAGATGCAAAGAGACACTGATGTCTCCGGCTGCATACAAAGTGGCTAACCGTATCTATAAAGAGTCTGAATTATCGCTAGTGAGCTAACCCTTAGCCTATTCGACCTACGCTGTGACTGAACATAATGATTGGTTGCAGCTTGGTTGGGCTAGGTTGTGAAATACATTCAGCTACGAAATACGCTTACAAATGGCTAATCCACAGCTTGTCGAGTTCGCACCAACCGAAACCATTCAATTGCGCGCCGTGTATCTTTTCAGAAACCTCTAAGTTGAACGCCTCTTGCTTGAGCTCAACCACAACTCCAGATTCATGCAACCAATGCCGAAGCACCAACAGTGCATTCATTGCTAACTCAAAGTTGGGCTGGTTTGTTATTGAGGTTAAGCCATGTTCGATTGTCTCTAGCATCTCAGCAGGCAAAGTTAAGTCCTCAAACGGGAAGCGAGTGAAAAAGCTTAACCACGAAGTGAAGGTGTCGTTCTCATCAATAATACTGCACAGCGCGACGTCTTTGGTAGTTAGGTAGTGAGTTAGGTAGTGCCCATATTCCACGCTGGTTTTGTGGTCGCCAGACACTGACAACTGATCGAAAAGGGCTTGGCATTCAGAGGTGTCTTCAACGGTGAACTCACGAACGGTTGAAGACAACATCGGGCTTTGAATCTTAAAGAAGGTTGAGCCGAAATCCGGTTGGGAAGAATGGTCATCCCCACGCACGCTGGTCGTCTTCTCGGGCAGTTTCACGCACACCTGATTTTGAGCGCAGGCTTTGCTCTGTGCCCATTCCTGATAGACCCACAACTCGACTCGATTCAGAATCGGCGTGCTGTGTGAATAGGCGCTATTGCGGCTCAATCTCAACATCTTGCTTGAGAAGATGTCTAATGAGAACGCGCCAGATCCAATCAGCCTATCAGTCGGTGATGAGTGATCGAATACGGAGGCTTCAGCCCTAGCAAGTAGGCGCGGTAAATGCCAATCAGGTTGATTCAACTTTACGACAACCACATTGCCTGCCGAGACAGAGACCTCATCAATATGCTGATAACAGCGACGCCATATTTTGCTTTGGCAGAGCGAGTTAAGGTTGCGTGCTATGTCTTGAGGTTCGAGTGTTCTTCCGTTATGAAAGTGAACACCATTGCGAATCTGAAAGTGCCACTGTGTCGCATCTTGATTAGGCTGCCAATGATAAGCCAGATCGCCGCTGAGTTTGCTGTGCTTAACGGAGGTTAGGCGTTGGCAAACTTGCATCACTAAGAAGCGTTCGGTGCGTCTAAGTACTCGTTGAGGGTGAAGCGCTTCGAGTTCTCGGTGAAACGGGATGTACGCGATATTCTGCGTCGACGGATTGGTATTGCTTAGAAAGGCTTGCAACTCAGTGCCAGCATTGCGGCCGTTGAAGCTCAAGGTGCTAAACACCTGTTCTATGTTGCCTGCGTCAGCTTGGGTTTGTGCGTATTGGTAACACGCCTCAATGGGTTCAACCAGACACGTGAGTTGTGCCTTCTTGCTGCGGCCTGAGCTAGCTTGCCACTCAATCCAACCTTGTGCTGTCATCGCTTTGAGTAAGGTCTGAACGTGACGTTCACTCACGTGCAGCAGTGTGGCCAGTTGGTTGACCTGACAGTGTGATACTCCAGGCCCAAAAGCCTGAAATATCTTTTCATACAGTTCAAGCTTGCGCTTAAGGTTTCCCAATTTGCTTTTCCTCACGACGAGGTTGAGTTAAGTGTGGATAGCCAGAGTCAATGAGTGCTTTTTCCATCGTGACGAGAACTCGAGAGGTTATCTCTGAGCTTAGGATATTCGACTCAGTTTTGCCTTGAAGCACCAAATCTGAAAAATGGTCGATTTCAAATTCGAACCCATTGCCCGTCACTCGTTTGTTGATGGTCGACTTCTGCCCTTGATGTTCAATCTCAATAAAGGCCGGATTCCACCATTTTTCGTGAATGGTGATCTTGGTATCTGGCCCACTCAAATGTGCTGACCGGGGAAGATTTTGCACGGTTGATGCCGATATCTTACCGTTCATATCACCAGAGAATGTAAAGCACGCGTCGGTATCAACATTCGCCCCCTCATAAAGACACGACATCTCTACCTGAGGTTTTGAAGGGTTTACACCCAGCGTTCGGCACAGATCGTAAAAGAACCAAAGCCCATAGACCCCAACATCGAGTGTTGCTCCGCCTGACAAATCCGGATTGAAGATAAACAAATCGGGCTCATAGTCATGATGATTACCAAAGCTGGCTTCGATTGAATCTATCTGAATGTTGTTATCGACCAAGAATGATTGGAGCTCACGATATGCGGGAAACACCACGGTTTTCATTGCTTCTAACAGCATCACGCCATTTTGCTTCGCGAGAGCTTTCATCTCAAGCCAGTCAGCAAGGTTGGTAAAAGCCGGCTTCTCGACCAATACATGTTTTTTATTCTTTAGAAACAACTCAGTGAGTGGCTGGTGGTATGGGTGAACCGTAGCGATGTAAACCGCTTCAACACTTGGGTCATTCGCCATCTCTTCATAAGAACCATAAGCCTTGTCGCAAGCAAACTTGTTGGCGAACGTGGCTGCGCGTGAGTGATCTCTGGCGGCAACCGCATCAAGCTCACCATGCAGACAATGCTCTGTGACTGCGGTAGCGAATCGATTGGCGATATTGCCTAGCCCTGCGATACCCCATTTAATTTTTCGTTGCGTGTCGCTCATCAGTTACTCCAAATCGTTGTTTTGTATCAGTGTACTCAGAGACGTCACATACAAATAGAGAACAGATTTCTCAACCTGTTCTCTATTTATTTTATTCTAGTTGAAGCTCAGGATTAGCTCTGTATTGAGTGTTTCCAATCGGCTAGGGCTTTAATGTGTTTTGGCCCGATGCCACAACAGCCACCGATAATATTCGCGCCCAGTGCATGCCAGCGTTTAGCGTAAGTTAAGTAACCTTGGCCATCCAGCTCACGCATCTCCTGAAACATATCATTCGCTTCATGTTCGTTGCTGATAGGCGCAAAATTGTTGGCATAGACACCAACTTCTAAATCACTGCCTAGCTCATCGATCACTTTCTTGGCATCGATAATGGCTTGATCCATCACTTCAGGCACTGAACAGTTAAACATAATGCCTGTCGCGTTTGATTGGCAGGCAAGTTTGATGGCGTCTGTTACGCTCTCGCCAGAACGAATATTGGCAGAATCGCCCTTGGTATCTTCCAAACTGAATGCGTAGTAACAAGGCTTATCGGACTGTTTAAGTACCGCATGAATGGATTCGAACTCTTGCAGGCTGCAGATGGTTTCCGCTATCCAAAGATCGATGTTTGGATCCTGGGCATCGTAAAGCGTTTGAATGATTGGCGCTGCCTCTTCTACCTTAAATAAGTCTGGTCGGTAGCTGCCAAATGGCGGTGGAATCGCGCCCGCCACTTTTACGGTGTGAGAAGCATTGTTAGCAACTGCTTTAGCCAGCTCACCAGACAGTGTGGCTAGTTCAAAACCGCGTTGCTCGAACAGCTCTTCACCCAAATGAAAAGGCACACAGGCGTAGCTATTGGTGATTAGGATTTCAGCACCTGCATCGACAAAGTTTTGATGCGCTTGGCTAACAAATTCGGGTGCTTCAATCAGCGCTTGAGCACTCCAAAGCGGTTGAGAAAATGGCGCGCCAATTTCTTTGAGTTCTCGGCCCATGCCGCCATCAAGTATGGTTAGTGTTTTCATATTCAATACTATCTAAACAATTGCTGAAGTTCTGCCGCCACCATATCAGACAACCTTGTCAGACAGAAGCCATCAAGCCAAGGTTCAACTATCGATGAGGGAGTTTCGTTATAAGCCGTCTAGCGGGCTAGTCGTGCCACTAAAGTGTTGCCCAATAACGTGAGTGTAAATCTGAGTTGTCTTAACATCACTGTGCCCCAGTAGCTCTTGAACCGTTCTGATATCGGAGCCTGACTTTAGAAGTTGCGTAGCAAAACTGTGCCTGAAAGTATGACAACTAATTCGCTTGTGGCGCAATTTATTAGAGTTAGTCGCCTTCTTCAGCGTTTTTCGGAGTACCGAATCATGTAGGTGGTGTCGGCATACGATCCCCGACTCAGAGTGTTGAGTGACGGATTTTGATGGGAATAGGTACATCCAAGCAAGTTGTCGATAGGCACTAGGGTATTTTTTACCTAATCGGTGAGGCAAAGATGGCCCAAACCCATTCAAGTTATCTTTAGCGAGCAGAACTGCAACTTGTGAAATTTTGTCTTGTATAGCTTCAGTGAGTGAAAAACTTAAAATTGTCACTCGGTCTTTATTTCCTTTCCCATTGTGAACAGTGAGAGACCCTTGTTTTATATCTATATCTTGTACTCGAAGCCTCAGGCATTCCGATACTCTCAAACCTGAACCATACAACAAGCGAAAAAACAGTTGATATTTAGGATCTATTTCATTGATCACCGAGATAGCTTCCGCATGATTGAGTACGCTAGGAATTTTTCGAGACCGAGTCGCATAGCTAAACCCTAAGTCTCCTAGAGGTTGCTTAATAAATTGATTGTATAAATAGGCTAGAGCATTGAGAGCTACCTTTTGAGTATTGATGGCTACTTTTTGTTGATTAGCTAAATGAGAAAGAAAGGAGACAACTTCAGCGGCATGCATCTGTTCAGGGTGTTTAAGCTTATGAAAATGAATGAAGTATTTTATCCAGTAACAGTAGGCTTTGATTGTCTTGCGACTATAGCCTCGCATCGTCATATGTTCGCAAATTGCCTGCATGAATTGACTCGCCATATATTCCCCTCACAAAATCTGTACATACAGACAGTTTATTGCTTGTTGAATAATTAATGACTTAAAAAAGAGTGGTTTTTAACTCTGATTGAGCACGAATTTAACGAGAGGCTTATTTTAAATTATTGATTATACTGCAGATTTATGGGTGGTTAAGAATGAGGCCGAGCGTTACATAGTCGGCAATATGTGCTTGCACGTTTTCACACTTATTGTTTAGACCCACTTTTATATTAAATGCATAGCATTCAGTTGGTTATGAGTGACCTTTTTGATATGTTAAGCGGATGGATTCGTGCTTGCACAATATTAAAATGTTATGTAACAAAAGGTAATGGTCAAAATCACTGTAGTTTCAGTTATTTTGACATCTATTGATGCCCATTAATTTGGTATAGAATAAAAACGTATTAAATGATGGAGGGTATCATGGCCAAGCAAGAGTATTGTTCAATCAAAGGATTTGAACCAAGTAATAGAACAAAAGAATATATCGAACAAATGGAGCACATTACTGATATGTCTTCGGTGCTGGAGAAGATCCTGTTTGCTATTCCCTTCTTCCAAATTTTTGCAGGTAGAGATTCTTACAAAGGAGTAGCTTTAGCATCTGCTTCTTATAATGTTTCAACGTATGATTGGCAGTTGTATGAAAGTGCAGTAAAAGCGATTGCTCCAATTGAAAGAGAACGCTTAGAAAATGTAGCTATGAGAGCAATGTTAGACACAAGTGGTGAGGAACGTAAATTTTGGGAGTGTGTATACAATGCATTATAAAGCTATATTATTAATTGTTAGTTGTATATTTTCGTCTTCTGTCTTATCTGAAAGTTGGGCTGAATTTTTAAAAAAAGATCTTAGCTATAAGTACCAAGCTTTAAATGTAAAAGTAGATGCTTGTAGTAAGCTGCGTGAAAGCTTTGTATTAAAACCAATAAAAAGTGATTGGTTTGGTACTTTGACAGATCAACAAAAGAAAGATGTTATTTTATTTGCAAGTGATTATGCGAGTAAGCAATGTTATAAATTGGAAGAATTAAGTTTTTCAAACGCTCTTTTACGTTATACCGCAGAGACCGGAGATAAAGAGCTTCTGGATAATTGGCTTGGTTTAAATAAATCTAATAAATATACAATTGAAGGCGTGGACTCTGTTGGTGCTGAAAATGTAATTGAATTTATAAATCAAGAGTTCACACAACCATTTCAGCCAATTGAGCTTATTAAATATTTAAAGTTATATTAACAAAATTGGAATGTTACATAACAATTGCATCAACACGATTTACTACACTCGGCATCTTAGGTTGCCGGGTGTTTCTCGTTTTAAGGCGTTAATTTTAAGTATAATTGCATAGTAGTAAACGTGTTATGCAGGCGTTAGTTGCCCACCGACTACAATCAGTCGGTAGGGAATTTCTGCTTCTGATGTAGAACTCGCATTACACGAATTGTTGAGCCGTCAACCCAATAGGAAACGATCATTGAGATTTCGGGGATAATTAGTAATCGTCCTCGAATGCCATCACGTTGAAAACCCATCAGTGGCTGCTCAAGTAAATTTTCTACTTTAGCTTCGATGATTTCGTCAGTTTTGTCTGCCGCGTTTGGGTTGAAGTCATAAAGAAACTCAAAGATCTTCTCACGATCATTTAGCGATTCTTCTTCCCATAAAATCATTGTGGACCTCGGCTACGAATCTTAGCTTTTCGTTCAGCCATTCGTGCTTTTGCTGAGTCATGATCAACAAATGAAGCTTTTCCTGAGTCAAACTTTTCAAATGCTAAGTTTACTTGTTCAGTTAACCAAGCGTCGTGAGACAATGTTTTTCGTTGTTGCTCAGCCATTTGTTCAGTAAGTTCACGGCAAGCATCGCTGAGTGTGCGACCTTGGCTCTCAGCCATTTGTTGGGCTAAACGTTTAATTTCGTCATCAACACGAAATTGAATTCTAGTGTCCATGAGTAGCTCCCTAAGTTTACGTGTGTACAAATGTTAGCACTAGAGTCGAACAAGGGCAACTAACAAACGGCTCAAGAGGGATTGCCAACGCTTGGCGACTTTAGTACAAAATTGAAGCCCAGTGTTTACAGTGTGTTTTTTGAGTCCGGCGGAGCGTTGTCAACCCCTTAGCCGGGCGTTAGGTTTTTTGAGGTTGTTTTAAGTGAATCAGGATATTTATGAAATGGAGCATCGTTGTGTTGATCGTCACAATGAGCTTGCAGAGCATATTGATCGCATAAGTCAGGAGCATGCACGAATGCAAACGGATCAGAATGTTGCGATTATAAAAGAGGTTGTCTCACACGTTTATGGCAAGGCAAACTCATATAGTAATGTGATTATTGCTGCTGGTTATGTAGGTTTCTTTACTCTTTGGTCAAGCATTAAGACAGATTTACCTGACTGGGCTGTTTTGTCATCAGGGGCGTTAATCTTATTGTCATTGATGGTATTCATCGGATTTGAGTTATATAAGATGATTAGCAGTGCCCTCCAAATGCGTAAAATTACGACTAGGCTTCAATCACCGACGGTTGATACTTTGAAGGAAATTCAGAGTATCGAACAGCAAGTAAATTTACATAATGCTAGAGTTTGGATTTTTACCATAGTGCCTACAGTAATATCTGGCTTTTTGGCTGGGTTGGTACTCCTAATTAGTTTTCTGATTGAGTTTTTGTCACCATATTTACAACAAACCTAACAAACGCTTCAAGACAGATTCGCAACGCGTGGCATTTTTACCTTGCGTTGATTTTAGTGATTAAGGTGGTGTGCGGAAACACCGTATTGCGTTGCTCACCACTTAAGCGGGCGTTATGCCCTTTTTTTAAATTTATAGCTTATGGAGATTTAAAGTGAGTTTAATTTTTGCCAAGAGAGATGAAAGTGGCAATGTTTGTATCGTTAGTGATACTAAGCTAAATTACGAAATAGACCGAAAGCTTCCTAGTTATTCTAGTTATCAAAAAAATGGTGGTTTAAAGCTGTTTGTTGTTAATCATGGGAAAGTAGTTATTTCATTTGCTGGATGTAGTGCTGAAGCACAAGATACTTTTGACCGAATTGACTTGGATAATTGGAATCTATCAAATGTATTAGAAATGTTAAAAGAAAGCAGTGTCTTTGGCACGACTGATTATTTATTATGTAATGCTGTAAATAATATCATTTATAAAATATCTGACGGAGTAGTAGCTCAACCAGATTATGCGTATATTGGTGATTTTGATGGATACCAAGTTTTAACTAAAAACATTAAACAATCTTCAGGACTTCATGACTTGGATATTGCTATGA
>NZ_JBFRTQ010000182.1:0-4314 GCF_041474195.1 Vibrio sp. 10N.222.52.C3
CGCGATGAACCTTTTTATTGCTTGTAACATACTGCGAGAGATGCGAGATTGATATGGCCCCTAAAAAGTAGACACAGGGGTTGTCCCGTATTTAATCAACACGGGACAGATGAAGTAGGGAGAGACTAACGCTTTAAGTCGATGTAAATCTGCTCAACCTTAGTTCGTGCCCAATCTGTTTTTCGCAGAAACTTTAAGCTCGATTTAATGCTAGGGTCTTTTTTAAAGCAGTTGATATTAACCATGTAACTCAACTCTTCCCAACCGTAATGTTCAACCAATTCAGTTAGCAGCTTTTGAAGCGTGATACCGTGAAGTGGGTTATTTGCTTGTGTCATGAGATTTACCCGTCATTTATTTGCTCTCAGTATATCAGCTTAGCCATCAGAGTTTCCCGACCATTTCAATGAGAAGTCGGTATCGACGATATTGAGCATTTCCCTTCCTTTGTTACCAAACTCACTGACCTGCGTTTCTATCCATTTGGAGAAGCGTTGAATCTTATCGCGATGAAAGTATCCCGGTGGCGCACATAAGAAATAGTTGTATTTTGGTCTTAGCGCTGTATGACCAATTCTAACTAGCTTCCCTTCTTGCAGGTATCGATACACCAAGCTGTGTTTGACTAAAGCGACTCCTTGAACAGAGAGTGCCCCTTCTAGTACAAAGTGAGAGCCATCAAACTGCAACGTGGTGTGACCGCCTTCAACGCCTACTTCATTAAGCCATATTGACCAATCCATGTCTGGCCATCGGTCTTCAATTAGCTCGGCTTTGTGCAGGTCCTCGACACTGTATATTCCATACTTCTCCTGATAGAGCGGATGACAAACAGGATATAACACTTCATCCATTAGCCAGCGCGACTCTAGATTTGGGTAGTTACCGTGCCCATAGCGTATACAGATATCGATACTCGAATCCTCAAAGGTGATCAGCTTATTGGTCGGTTCAATCAACATAGAAAGATCTGGGTGTCTCTCTCTGAAATCCCCAATCCTTGGCACCAACCAATGCTGGGCAAAAGATGGAACGGTCGAGATCGACAGCTGAGTGGGATTAGGGTCCTGGTTTATTTGTCTGACCCCATCTTGAATATGGGCAAAGCCTTTCTTCGCTTGTAGGTACAGTACTTCGCCTTCATGAGTTAATACTATTTTTCGGTGTTGGCGAATAAACAGATCTGCGCCTAACCACTCTTCAAGTTGGCGAATTTGTTGGCTGACTGCTGCGGCTGTGACAAATAGCTTTTCTGCTGCCAGCTTAAAACTGCCTGTTTCAGCTGCCGTATAAAAATAGTAGATCCCTTGGAATGGTGGGGTACGCTCTCTCACATTAGTTTTCCTTAACTGAATGCCAGTATCTATCGTTTGTCGATGTTGCTCTGTTGGTCGATTATTGACCATAACAAAGCAAAAGATCAACAGGAGAAAGGCTATGAATACGATCACAGCAACAGCAAATACCAACCATTCATTTTTATCATCATTATCAATTAAGAAATTCTATTCTAAATTAGGCATGTACTTTCAAAATCGTAGAACCAGAAAGCAGCTGTCTGAGCTACCAGAGTATTTGTTGAGAGATGTAGGGATTACACAGGAACAAGTTGATAAGGAACTGAAAAAATCGTTTTGGGAGTGAGTGGGAGTGTTAGGGGAGGGACTGGCTAATCTAAGGTTGAGCGTACTTTGCTGCCAAAAAAGGAGCCATATGGCTCCCTCTCGATTTTAATTATTCTTCCCAAACCACCAATTTATCTTTCGGCCAGTTATGACCAACTTCATGGTATTTCTGCTCAAGGATATGTCGCTTGATTTTGAGAGTCGGGGTTAACACGCCATTCTCAATGCTCCATGGTTCCTTAATCATCAATACACCTTTGATCTTCTCGTGTGAACCAAGCTGCTCGTTCATTTTCTCGATAACGCGCTTTGTCGTTTTCTCATAGCGAGCTCGATCGAAATTAGGGAAGTCATGCGGTACCACAAGTAGGATTGGACCAGGTAGGCCAAGACCTATCAAACACATCATTTCTACGCGGCTGTACTCAAACAGTTTGTTTTCGATTGGTACAGGGGCAACAAACTTACCTTTAGCGGTTTTAAAGGTATCTTTCTTACGCCCACGAATCGTTAGGTAACCTTCACTATCGATATCACCGATATCACCGGTATGAAGCCAACCATCCGAGTTAAAAGACTCTTGGGTTGCAATATCATTCTTGTAGTAACCAGAGAACATGCCTTTGCTTCGAACTAAAATCTCTTCGTCTTCTGCAATTTTGAGTTCAATGCCCGGACCAGCGTTACCAACCGTACCAATTTTATCGGCTCTAAACGGGTGGTTAATCGTGCTGTAGGCGAAAGACTCAGTCATTCCCCAAGCTTCGGTAATGTGTAGGCCAACACTCTCATACCATGCAAGTAGAGCTGGTGATACTGGAGCTGAGCCACAGCCAAGAACGCGAGCTTGGTCTAACCCCAGACCATCAGCCAGTTTCTTCTTAATTAGGTTATTCACGAACGGAATTTTAAGTAAGAAGTTCAGTTTTTTCTGTGGAAGTTTATCTTGGATTCGTTGTTGGAATAGAGTCCATAAACGAGGAACTGAAATAAACAAAGTTGGACGATGCATTTTTACATCATCAATAAATGTGTCTAAAGATTCAGGGAAAGCAGTAACCACCCCACCCATCACTGAAGAACCAAAGATGTACACTCGTTCGGTTATATGGGCAAGCGGCAGATAAGAAAACAGGCGATCGCCAGGTTGGATACCAATGTGATCGATTAATCTCTGAACTGACCATGTAAAGGCACCATACGTGAGCATTGCGCCTTTCGGTAACCCAGACGTACCCGAAGTATAAACAAGCGACATCAGCTTATCATCGTGATGCTGAGGTCTTTTGGTTGAGGGTTCATGTGTTTCGATAAGTTGCTCAAAAGTGTGCTGGCACTTAGCGGCAGTATCGTAGGGTAACGAGATACTAATTAGACTCGGATTATCATCGAGTACTTTTTGAGTGGCTTTAGGATCATCAAGCTTACCGGCAATTACAATCTTACTTTCACTGTGTTCAATACAGTATTGAATAGTGTCTGCCCCCGCTGTTGGAAAGATTGGGACGCTGACAAAATCTCCTAACATCATGGCAAGATCACAGATAAACCACTCTGCACAGTTTTTTGAAACGAGCGCGACTCGATCGCCGGGTTGAGCTCCGAGTCCTTCTAATGCTGACGCCAGTTTTAGTGCTTTGTCGGCCACTTCTTTATAAGTAAATTCAACAAATTGGCGGTTGATGATTTGTTTTAAATAGACTTCATCTGGGCGTTCTTCTGCCCATTTTAAAATCATGTCATTGGGTGTAGGGAGAGCTGTTGCTTTTTCTTGGCTAAACTCGTTAGGCTGAATCATTGTCTAACTCCATGTTTTTCGCTAAGTTATTTTTGTTAAGATCATGTTAAATGTACCATGATTTTTTCTTTTAGGGAGTAAAATTAGCGTTTTCTGTTATCCGTGCAGGCACGTCTGTAACTTGCGGGTGTTACTCCGGTCCTTTTCTTAAAGATTCTTGAAAAATACGACACATCCTTGTATCCACATTGGTAAGAAATAACAGCTATTTTTGATTCGGTATCGGCTTCGATTAACTTTTTGGCTAACAGGATTCGTTTATCGCACACAAAGTCTCTAAAGCTTACCCCAAAGTGTAGATGAAACTTCTTAGAAAAGTAGGTTGTTGAACAATGACACTTTTCTGCGATTTCTGTTTCTCTGATTTCTTTGTTGATGTTGTCCATAACAAAGTTAACGACTTCAGAGGTAAACAACTTTGCAGGTAATTGATTGTTGTTGTTTGTATCTCGGTCGAGATCAAAATGAGGCTCGAAGATATGCTGTGTTTTACTCTTCAGTTCTTCGAACTTACTGGTCAGATGTTTACTGTTTGTTTCGATAATAAAGAATATATTCTTATGATTTCGAACGATATTAGGTAACGGGTCTGAGCAAATAAGAACTATTCTTTTATTAAGGTTCTCGCAAATAGCTAAAGCCATTGTAAGTAGTTGAAGTTTATCTGGCTTATTCAATATGAAAAACACTAACCTTACATCTAAGTTACTGATTATAGATATATCTTGTCCAAAGTTTTCAATAGGAAAGTAGTGGCTTATTTTATTGATAATAACAGCGTTAAAGTCACTATCCTTATCTGATAATAAAGGTGTTACTACTTTCATATAAATACCAACTCTATTTCATATTTAAATGTGGGTTTAAAATTAGCTAAATTACTATACGTAA
>NZ_JBFRTQ010000183.1:0-12965 GCF_041474195.1 Vibrio sp. 10N.222.52.C3
GTGCAGATGAATGGATTCAATTAAATGCCTATGTGAAACCACTTTTTCATAACAGTTTTTCGGCTCACCAAGTTCAATTCGTTCTAATAATCGGTAACCTTTTTCCATATAACACTCTAAGAAAAAAAGCAGCCAGTGAACCTGGCCGCTTATTTATTTCCAAACTTATTATTGGTCTAGCTTACCAACCAAAGATAAGTCAAAGCTCGCGCCCATGTACTTGAAGTGAGGACGAACAGACATTGATACTTTATACCAACCTGGGTCACCCTCAACGTCAGACACTTCGACTTTAGCCGCTCGTAACGGTCGACGACCACGAACTTCTGCTGGGGGGTTTTCTTGGTCAGATACGTATTGACGAATCCATTTATTAAGCTCAACTTCCAAATCGGTACGCTCTTTCCAAGAACCAATTTGCTCACGTTGAAGCACCTTAATGTAATGAGCTAAGCGGTTGATAATGAACATGTAAGGTAGCTGAGTACCCAACTTGTAGTTCATCTCAGCTTGCTTGCCTTCAGGTGTATTCGCAAACACTTTTGGTTTTTGAACTGAGTTTGCCGAGAAGAACGCTGCGTTATCAGAACCTTTACGCATTGTTAAAGCCATAAAGCCTTCTTCTGCAAGTTCATACTCACGGCGGTCAGAAACCAGAATTTCGGTTGGGATCTTAGTTTCGATCTGACCCATCGCTTCAAAGTTATAAACCGGTAAGTCGGTTACCGCACCACCACTTTGCGGGCCAATAATGTTTGGACACCAGCGATATTTTGCAAACGACTCACTGATCTTTGAAGCCATAGCATAAGCTGAGTTACCCCAAAGGTAATTGTCATGGCTGTCCGTAACCATTTCATCGTAATCAAACGCCTTAATTGGGTTGTCTTCAACTGAGTATGGCGTACGCAGCATAAAACGTGATGTACACAGCCCAAAATAACGTGCGTCTTCGTGCTCGCGGAATCCGCGCCACTTAGTATACTGAGGACCTTCAAATACCGACTTTAAGTCTTTTAAGTTTGGTAATTCTTCATAAGAATCTAAACCAAAGAATTGAGAAGATGCAGAAGTAATAAATGGTGCATGAGACATAGCACCTACATTACCCATATATTCCATTAGTTTAATATCAGGCGAAGACGCAGATAGTTGGTAATCACAAATAACGGCACCTACAGGCTTACCACCAAATTGACCGTATTCACGAGTATAAATCTGCTTATATAAACCTGATTTCACTACTTCAGGAGCATCTTCAAAATCATCCAGAACTTCGTCTTTCTTAGCCGAAATAAGTTCGATTTGAATGTTTTCACGGAAGTCCGTGTGATCAACAAGATATTTAAGACCACGCCATGTTGATTCAATCGCTTGAACTTCTTCGTTGTGAAGAATTGCATCAACCTGTTTAGACAACTTTTGATCAATCTCAGAGATCATCAAATCAACTAAAGACTGGTCTACTTTTTCTACTGTTGAGCTGCTTAATAACTCACCAATGAATGCTTCAACGCCACGCTTTGCAACGTCAAAACCTTCATCACTAGGTTTAAGGCGAGTCTCATTTAAAATGCTATCCAGAAGAGAGCCCGACTCAACTAGAGCTGCTTCTTGTTCTGGTGCTTGTGCTTCTGCCGACATGATCTTCCTTACTCTGCTTTTTCGCCTTGGTCTGCACCAATGCTTAGTTCATCCAAAAGTTTCTTTCTTGCTTCTTCATCTTGAAGAACTGCTGCAATCTTCTTACGGAACGCAGGTACATTCCCTAGAGGGCCTTTCAATGCAACCAAGGCTTCGCGAAGTTCTAGTAAACCATTCAGTTCAGGAACGCTCTTCGCAATCGACTCTGGAGTAAAGTCCTTCATATTTTTGAATGTAATATCAACGCCAATTTGCGCACCTTCTTCATCAGAAAGACGGTTTTCAACATTTGCTTTGATATTCGGAGCGTAACCTTCTAATACTTCGTTAAAGTTATCTTTATCGATATTAATCGGATTACGCTCTTCGATCGGAGTTTCATCTGCACGAGCAGTGAAGTCACCGACAACCATCATACTTAGGGGCAGTTCAACATCATCAGACGCATCGCCTGTTGCTGGAACATAACGTATATTAATTCGCTCTTTCGGAGCCACCGAGCCATCACGTGACATAATTAGTCCTTTCTAGTTTATTGCTGGTCATAAATTGTTTCCCATTCGCTATATCTCACAGGTAAAAAATCCTTAGTTCGATATAGTTCCTTTAGAGTTTTTTGAATTAGATTTTCTAAAGAAAAAAACAAATGGGGTTCCCAAATTGATAGATTTAGTTCCTTAGCCACCGCCCAACTTTGTTCCAAGTAAGGCAAGCACAAAGGGTATAAACCAACACTTTGGTAGGCTTTCACTAACTTTAAGTGCAACATGAATTGTCCACGACCGGAGTTATCCAACTCGAGTTTGTTTGACAGTTCAGCCACATATTTACCCAAGTCACCTAGGGCAATATCCTCCATCTCAGATAGATCATCTTCAGCTACAACAATAGTTTGAATTATTGACGACTTACCCGAAGGACAAGCGTTACCTGTAGACAACCAAGTAATCGTTGCTTCATCCGCAAATGGAATAGAATTTTTGAAAGAGAGGTTCTCAATTCCCTCAAAAGAATCGACAAATCTCTTTGTTTCTTGCTTTACAGCCAACGCAGCTTCGTCATACCCAAGATTGTCTAACATTGAATAAACGAAATAATGCCCAGTCAGCCAAAATGGCGCATCAGTAAGTGTTCGCTCTAAACGCTTGATCGTATCGATATCACTTTCTTGATTTGCTTTATCTCGATATTCCGCCTGCTGGTCTGATGACACAGCGAGGCTAAGAGGCGTTAGATTGTCTTTGTGATCAGGTAAACCATCAACGTCGGCCCATGTCAGGTGACGGTAAATCCGATATCCTAAAGGTTCAGTCGGATTTGAATGCACCATGATCTCAGACACTTTTTTTAACGTACGCTTTGATGCAGCCGGAGATGAAAAATCTGTGTCAACGTCTACAGTGCTGTGCTCTCGAGGTTTACTTCGTTTCTGATTAGGCGTGGTGTGCGTCTTCGGACTGTCAGCTTCGTGGCTTTGTGGAACGATCGCTTTCTCGGACAGTGCAACAACATCAATGAGCGGTTCGGAATCAGCCAAACTGTGTTCAACCAACGTTTCTTCATTTAAAGATGCGTTCTGCATTAGTTGATTCAAATGACTTTTTAATTCGAAAAAGTCTACATCAGAGTCTTGAAATATCTCGTCAAACTGACGCTGGATACCTTCAGTTAGTGTGATACATCGAGATAGAACTTCCCAGTCAAGGGATTCTGCAGACAATTTAGTCGCGACGAGTTTGAATTGATGATTGAGCCACTCAACAGCCCCATCTCTACCTCTTTTACGTTTAGGGTATAACTCATGACCAAAACGACTGATTGAGTCATTGAGCAAAGATAATCCTTCCTCAAGCCCTATCTCGCCTTTGTCCTCTACCAAAGAACGGATCAGATAACAAAGCGCTTTAAGATCCTTACTATGCTGACTTAGCACTTCAATCGAATGGACTTTTACTATATGCCAGTCAACAGTCTCACCAAATAATGAACCAAATTTTTTCACTTCGGCTTCCATCATTTCATAGCAAAACTCGTACCTAGCATCCTCACCAGTTGGTGAGTGTTCAGATATTGGTGCTAATAGCGTTTCAGTATCGATCAGACTCAAGTTAACCTCTGCTTTCAGAATTGTAATTTCTAATTGCTCGCTCGATTGCTGTAGCACCTCGCGCTGGTTTAGATAGTTGATGACTTTTGTCTATAGAATCACTTGCCATACTATTAAGAATTTCCGTTATTTCGCTGAATTTCTTAGGGGCATTAGTCTCTAGATCAGCTAACGAGTCGTGAAGTTTCTGTCGGCCAAATACTGATTGTTCAGTTACAGTACTGAACAAGATAAATTCGCTTCTTGCTACTTTTAGAGCTCTTACTTTAGCTTTCAATTTTGGCGTGTTACCAAAAAATGATTGCGCAGCTTCTGCCTCAAGAATTGCTTTGGTGTAATAATGCTGCTTTGCATTTTTCTCTATCGAGGCATCTATTCCGCTGAGCACTTTTCGCGGTAATACATGACTATAAAAGTAGGCTCTTGACTGGTTTACTTTCCAAGCAGTTTCAATATCACTGTCTGCAACATCTGATTTCCCATCTAAGATGAGTTCGACTAAACGCTGTTCTTGATTCCCACCAAAGGCGGCAATATTTTGTGAATTGATGGTCGCCTTATTCAGACTTGCCATCGTTTCCGTCAGCGCTTTATCTGCATAAGGAAATAGAGAGCCGTCACTGTTCAGTTTTTCTCGCAAAACAACGAGATCATGCCGGATCGACATCAGAGTTTTAGGAAGTAGATCGACCGCCCCTTCATATTCATTCAAGTCCGATTCATAGTTTTTATACAACTTAGCTAATTTGCTCTGTTGGACTTCATAAGCTTCTCGGTAAGGAGCTGTCGAGACGACATCTTTTTCCATATCTTGTAACGCGAATTCAATATCCCATGGAGACTGTGCTAAAAAAGACGCGGTTTGTGCAGGTTTAATAGTGCTCACAAGGCTACTCGAACTGTTGGTCGATTTAACAATCGATTTCCATTCAGGCTGACCTTGGTTATATAAATATGTACCAGTGATAATCACGACACACAGAACCAAACTCGCTTCTAAGTATCGAAGCCGACCACTTTGAATTCTGTCAATAGTTCGATGTTTGGTTAGAACGAGATCAGCATTCCGTAAACTACTAAATAAGGGAGCACTTACATCAGCACCAAATTTTTGGGTATCGATCTTGGCTAGTTGCTGCGCAAACGAAGTCGCTGTATACCTGTGCTGTCGAGGGTTGTTGACAACATCTTTAATTAACTTCCATACATGGTTAGGGATTAAACCTGGTCGTTTTTTTGCTTGTAATTGAGTTGTCCAAGCATCGCCAAATGCAGCTCCAAGAAATAGATGCCCAGTTAATAACGCCAATGAATAGACGTCATCTTGAGGTTGAGCCACGCCAGACTTTATAAACGCAGGAGACGCATAGCTCATGCTTGCTTCAGCGTAAGTATTAGATTCACCAACATAACGAGCAGCACCAAAGTCGATCAACTTTACATAATCGGACTCTGTAACAATAATGTTTGAAGGTTTAATATCTAAATGGCAGACACCTCTCGTGTGCATAAACTCAAGCGCACCAGACAATTGATATATCAGCCACGCAATATGGTCATGCCTAAAACCTTTAGGAGTATGACGAGCCATTTTTTCAGCCAAAGATTCGCCCTGAATCCACTGATACATAAAGTATGGTCGATCGAACTCTTTGCCTATTTTAATGAAATCAGCAACACTCGGATGTTGAGACATCTCAAGACGACTGGCTTCATTAATGATTAATTCATTCGCAAGTTCAGATGAACCTTCATTTAGAACCTTACAGCAAACCTGTTTTTCAGGGTTCCCTTTCTTGGCCAGGTGATAAACAGTCGTTTTGCCATTTTTTGAAGGTAATGTATCTAACACGTCAAATTGGGAGAAAATCACATACTCTAGCTTGGGCTTATTTTTATTAGCCATATTCTGAGCTTGCTGATTTTTCTTTTCGATCGCTTTCACAACCAACTTATCTAGATAACCTTTGGCTGTCCCTTGCTTTTCTGGCACGCTAAACTCTTTATCAAACGAAATAAATTAATGCTAGATAATAATTACTGTCCAATACCCTTTTCAATAGCAGTATTTAAAACCATCGGTAAGACTATTAATTCAGTTATTATTACTAAACAACCGAACATTACGACAAACGCTTTAACTAACTATTTTTGGCTAAAAATTAGGGTACTTATCCACGTAAATAACGAACTAAACATACATTGTTAACTGAGTCACATTTTTAGTTCATTCTAATAAAAACGAATTGTTCGTTTATCTGAGTAATGCTCAGAAATAATATTGATTATCTCTATAATTGGAATAGGTGTTTGGGAAGTGGATTCACCAAATAGGAATTAGGAATAGTTCGATATCAAGTGAGTATGGTAAAGCACTGAAATACTGCTCACTTATCATAAAACCATCAAGCCCCGCTCCTAAGCTTGAGTTCGTCATTGGAATGTACAACGCTATACTTAATTACGATGATAAAAATACACATCAGTTTCATCAAGGTGTTACAAATTTAGAAATAGAGGTGTTACAAATTTAGAAATAGAGCGGTGCAGCAACTAAAGCGGCTTGATGAATAAGGTGGATCTAAATAAACGCTAAGACTAACTTTGTCTACTGAATCGCCTTTCAGATAATTGTCGTGTGATAATGATTATAATATAAGCGTTTCGTATCACGGCTATGCAGTCAGGTCTGTTTCATACAAGTGAGTTGGAGCAACGCCCTTTCTCCTTTAACATCAAACATTAACAGGGTTACAGGGCTATTATGCGTTACCTCTTGGATAGTGCAGGCCATTAATGCCAATGCAGAACAACTACCCAATGTACCCCATAAATCATTAATTAAAGTGGGCTGCTGTGGGTTATCAAAACATTCGGCGCGTGCACCTAACGCGAACCCATAATCTTCAGTATGAGACCTCAGATTAGTCATATCAGAGAATACAGGCCCAAAACTCTTGATATTGCGACTCGCATTCCTGACGAGCTTCATTACTGACCTTCGCGTTGTATTTGCAGGTTCTACTTCGAAATAACCTAACTTTGCTTTGGGTTTAAGCTTTAACGTTTGCACCAAGTTATTCCGACATAACAGTAAACCCGCCCCGCCCTCACTCGGTATTATGCCCCATGGATTAGTTGAACTCATGACATCTCCAGCTTCGATTAAGTCACTGAGATCATCAACAAGTGAATCTACTGAGATACTCATTATTGCATCGAATTGGTTCAACTTAGCCAATGATGTGGTCAAGTATGATGGTCCACTTTGTTGAACCACTTCATAACGTGATATTGAATCACAATGCTTACATTCACTTAACCACTGACTCATCTCCACAGCAGAAATAGAGCCCGGTACATTGACGAGTAACGGAATAGGCTTTAATGATGTAGGTAACTGCTTTAAAAGAGAGTCGATCAAGCTCTCAATAAGCACCGAACACTTGTCAAACAATGATGTACTGGAAATGTATTCAATACTAGCGTACGTGAATCTTTCTATCCCATCACCGGCCACTTGCTGATCGAACCTTCCCAAATCCGCTTTGGCAACTGTTGTGGCAATATCAAGATTCATGCCCGTTGGTGTCATGGCTTCCATACCAATAACGAATCGTGCTGAATTGTTATTCATTATCCGACAACTCCTGTTTTTTATGGATCTTCGTTGACACTAAAAGATGCTCCTCGCCTTGACATGGAAAGGCAGCGCTGTAACTGATTGAAAGTATGCGAGCCTCTGTATCAATGAAAACCGTAGAAATAGGCATATCTACTTGATAGTTGGCATTTTTAAATTGAGCTTCTGCTACATACATCTCTTTGGGGAAACGGAAAGAGAGTGCATCATTATGGCAAAAGCCACTCATCATCAATCGTTCACCGCCAGATATGAAGCCTTTGCATTGTTGGTCTAGTGGCGCACTCTGATAAAAACGCTGGTCAAAGTCTACGGGATAAAGAGGTTTCCTATTCTCTAGCCAATCGTCATCAAAAGTGCCAGCATATTGCTGACGAGCCCCAAAAAATGGGGCTAACGGGCCAAATCCAGCAACCCGTGTATTCTTGGGTGTCGCACTCCAATCTTCCGTAGGATAAAAAACCGAAGGAACCTTCTGTTTCAATAGTTCCCCTTTAGTATCAGCAATACCTCCGCCGAGCCGGTTTCTTAAATCGCCTCCGATAGCACAGGAGAAGTCGATCTCTTTTTCCACAAATGGGAGTGGTTTACTTAGCGTTACGCTACCTCCGTGCTCAATCCATTGCCTATCACCAAGTACCGATATGGTTTTGTCGATATGGCCATCAATCAAAAGCCGACACTCATGGTACGTAACTGCCTTTTTCGCGTAGCTTCGGGCCTTACCGAAAATCAGTACATCTGTGTTGGTTTTAACAACTGAGAACTCTTGGTCAGCTTTCATCGCGGAAAGCCCTGCTTCACCCAGGTAGACAGGATCGTCATAGATCTCTGCCTCTTCTTGCTCCTTCCAAACAGAACCTACGAGTTGCCATGAACGTTTTCCAACGACAATCCACACCTCATTGCCATTATGATCCCGTTGAAAACGGCCTTTGATTGAAAGTTCTGGATGGTTCTCAATATCCCACAACTGCATTATTATTCCTTAGATTAAACCTTTCTGAGGCTGTTGAATTCTGGGTTAGTCGCGTGATATTCCACTCTTGTTGATGAACTGGCATAGCCATATCCCAAGGGATGTATGAGCGAGTATGGAGGCAAACCTGACGCCAAATCCAAACCCTAAAAGCAGCACTGACTTGAGTATCGAACATGGCTTGGATACTGGTTTCTAGAGTCAAAGTTTGTCCCAATCGACCCGGTGACGCTTGTCTGTAGGCGCCAATTTCGACCCATTCTTTTAGCTTTTCGAGTATTTCGTGCCACTCAAAGTCTATCCCCAAATTTTTTGGTGTCACTGGTAAACGTTTCCCATAGACAATGTAAAGCGCTTGGATCCAATCCTCACCTTCGAACTCGTCAAGGCTTGATACTAATTCAACTATTTTCGGAACATGTTCATTCAGACCGTGTAATACAAAATCGAACGGAGCCTGTACACTACTCAGATTAAAGCTCTCAAACTCTTTGAGCTCCAAAAGTTTGGCAAAAGTGACCACTTCGGGATCAGATACACTATCGATTGAGGTACCAAATTCCTGACGAAACCATGTCCCTCTATCCTCTTTCGTAAGTAATCGCTCAAACAGGTTCTGACTGCCATTTGAGTTTTCAGCTAACCAGACAACGCTTTCTGCATCGTTTTGTAACGATAAAAATAAATGTGTTTTATGCTCAGAAAACCGCTTGTCTTTAAGCCAACGTTTTAGCAGACCAACTGTGACAGTTTGGCGTAACTGTAGGCACTCCAAGTAAAGCACGGGCAGTTTACAACCACCTTCAACCATTTCGATTACCACAGAGTCGATACCTGATAATGATGACTGAACAACTAGCAATTTTGCGGTTTGGTAATCCAAATCATCAAGTATCGATAAACCACAAAGTAGGTTTTCTTGCTCTTGTCCAATCTCAGAATTCAACATGAGCCAAGCATAAATGGTTGGTTCGCTCTGCTTTAATTGATGAATCAATCCCGGAGCCAATCGATAGAAAGACAAATAAACATTTTTTAGGTCTTCAATCTGACGCTCAGCCAGCGCTAAATACTCCAGTTTAACGCTTGGGTATCCCCTTTTATGTACTTGTAAGCGTTGCTTTAACAAGAAACCAAGTGTCTCCGAAGCCAGTGACAGCTTTTCATTACACATATCCAGCCATTTGATAGGAAGCTCGTCCAATAAAGTGAGCGTACTTTCCGCATTAGTGATGGCGAGTTCCAAGTCTTCATTAGTAATCGGCTGGTTTAGTTGATCTATACCTATTTTTTGACGCATCCGTGAATCCAATCTAGTAACACGATCAATTGATCGCTATGGTGCCGCCTTGAATTTTTTGAGCCTTCTCAGCTTGAGAAGTCACATATTTGGCTTTGGTGGTAATTCGGCCATCACGGCCGCTGTAACGAGTCTCTGTTTCGCCACTTCTCACAATTAACTCTTGTTCCGTTTCAATAACCATTTTCTTGGCTCTCAGTACAAACTCATCCGAGTCATCAACAATGGAGAAAAAGATATCTGTGACTAAAGGAAGGTTAAAGTCGTTATTAAGAAACTCGATACGACATGAAAGGTTGTTATCAATAGCAAGTTGCAACTCAGCTAATTTAAACCCTCTCCCCAACCTCGCATTAATTGGCTGCTGCAACGGGTTTCCTTCGAAATCGACGCGAACACCACTCTTAGTTTCGTTAATCGATACAATTGTTCCAAAACGCGAAAAGCAAGCCGTTGATTCGGCTTGCTGTTCGGTGATGGTTTGTATAATTGGGGTTTGTTTTTCCATCATTAATTGATCGCCACGTTTCCACCTTTGATTACAACTTTATCGCTTCCTTCGATGGTTATTGAGGAACCTGATAACTTGATAGAACCGTCACTATTCATCACTAATGAAGACCCACCCGTCTTCAGTACTATCTTGTCACCGCTTATGACCTGCGTCGCGCCATCGGCTTTGTATGAAGTGTTTCCTTTAACAGAGACCGTTAAGTTGCCACCAACCGTCTGGTTATCATCGGCCCCTATATCAGAACTTTTTGATGCACCTACCGTTAAATTACTGTTTTCACCAACATCCAAATCATCATTCTTACCAATCTTGGTAATTTGATTGTCTCCAATTTCTAAGTCAGAGTTGTTCTTAACATATTGAGTTTCATTAGCGTTGTAAGTAACGGATACATCTTGTTCGACAGTTTCAGTAAACGTGCTGTTAACTTGGGTGGCCTTGTGTCCGTCAATGGTCTCTTTGTGATCACCGTGAACATCATTTGTCTGATGGCGTGCAACCTTTAAAAACTCATCTTGGCCTATGTCGCGGTAGCGGTTATTCAAAACCTTAGTCGACATGTCCTTTTGCGCATGAATGTAGACTTCTTCTTGGTTAGCTTCGTCTTCAAAGCTCAACTCGTTATAGCCTGTCCCTTTATGCGTTTGAGTTCTGAAAGTTGTACGCGTTTTGTTCTCTGGTAACGAATAAGGAGGATAATGAAGTCCGTTATAAACTGCACCAGTAACTAAAGGCCTATCAGGGTCTCCCTCTAGGAAGGTAACAACCACCTCATGACCGATGCGAGGTAGGTATACCGCCCCCCAAGTCGGTGCTGCCATTGATTGACTCACTCGAATCCAACAACTGGAATGCTCATCGCTCTCGCCATAACGGTCCCAATGGAACTGAACTTTGATTCGTCCAAGCTTATCAGTATAGATTTCTTCGCCTGCAGGCCCCACAACGACCGCTGTTTGTGTACCTTCAACCAAAGGAGCCTCAAGTTTTGGAGCTCTAAACTCAACATTCCTAGGAATGCACGCAAACTGATTGTGATATGTAGTTGGCAGACCATTAGTTTCATCTTCATGAACCTGAGGGTCATGGCCACTATGCATTACCGATAACATGAGATAATCACGGTTGATTGCTGAACGTGGATGCTCACTGATACTAAAACTGTATCCAGACGCCAGCCTCATGACATTACTGGTCGCCTCCACTTGCTGATTATCAACAACATATTCAGACATCCATTCATTTGATCTTACTTGACCCATCATTGGATCAACGTAACGCCCTGGGAAATCGAACAATTTAAGGTCTAAATCGAGTTCGCCGGAGCTGCTCATTTCCTGAGGGATCTTCGGAAACTCGTAGTTATAGTCAGTGTAAGTAACGTGGCCGGTTTTCACTCGATTCACAAGTTCAAGATCAGAGATATGCTCGCGATCTGCAACACCACCACCATCAGCATGATAAACAATAGGACCCAAATAAGACCCGTTAAGTGGTGAGCTCAATAACTCAGCTATTGCATCATTACTGTCGACAATAACCATTGTGTGGTTAGCTTCTGTATGTTCGAAGTAGTACCACATGCCGTGTTCTGCCAGAATTCTCTGAACAAATTCAAGGTCAGTCTCTCGATATTGCAACACGTATTCTTTTGAAGGGTATACACCAGATAGTTCTAATCGATAATCGGTCACTAACGCATCATCTAAAACTTCAGAAATGATCGCTGACGCTGATTTTTGTTGAAAAATACGGCAGTCTTGTCTTTGGCTCAAAAACCAAACTTGTGGAACAAGAGTCAATTGGTAACGAGAGAAACTCCTGCCCGATCCAAGGTAACGCACCTCATTAACCACGCCGTGAAAGCATCTCGCAGAACTGACACCTTGGCCGTATAGAGTCAAACTACCTGGTTTACGGATGAGTGCGTCAAATGAGATATCAGGATCAAGTGAAAGTAATGATAGGCTGATTTGAAAAGGCCTTGAAAGCTCTTCGATTACCTGAAAGCTCTCCACACGAAAATCATGCGAGGAGCCTTGCAGTTCAAACTTAAATTCTACGTCATTCACCATATCTTTTACCTGATACTAATAATAGAAATAGGGCCAACAGTAGTTGTTGACCCTTTGTTTTTCACGAAAAGCGATTAAGCTTCGCGTGGAGCACGCCAGTCATCATTACCAGCAGTACCACAGTTTTCGTGAGTAACTTCGATTGCACGGTAAGTCAGCTTAAGTACTTCTTCAGTTACACGATCTGAAGTTGCAGCGTCTTGACAGTGATTCATACGAGTTTGAATATCTACAAGTAGTGCATCAATTAACTTGATTGAGTAGTAGTGCTCTTGCTTACCTTGTACTGAAGTACGGTAAAAACGGATTACACACTCAGGAAGCTTTTCGCCAGACACTAATGCGTTGAATAACAGAGGTGAACAACGGTCTTGTACTTTAGTTACTACTACAGGGCGGTGAACACGTTGACCTGTTGGTTGGCCACTTTGTGGGTCACGTGGAACTGTTAGTACGTGATCAAGTTCTTGAACTAGGAACTCATCAACGTGAGCTTCTTGCCAAGTGTTACCTACAGAATCTGCAGAGTAAGTATCTTTAGTAATGTGACCTTGAGTTTCACCATTGATAGACATATATGCTGGAGTTGGCATCGATATTTCCTTTTTAAAATTTATAATTCATTAATTCACCAAATCGCTTATCACCGCGACTGATTAAGCTAATACAAACATCATGCCAACTTTATAAAACCAATAAATAC
>NZ_JBFRTQ010000184.1:0-5258 GCF_041474195.1 Vibrio sp. 10N.222.52.C3
ACGTTGTAGATAACGATGAAGTGCAATATCTTGATGACGATGAGTTCGTTACTGAGGTTTACACGGTTACTGCGATTGACGGAACCACAAGCGAAGTGACCATCACCATCAATGGTGCCGATGATCCATCTGAGATTACCGTTGGTGAAGGTGATTCTGACCTGGGTGAGGTGACGGAAGATGTTAATGTCGATCCTGATACTAACGAACTTTCAGCGTCAGGTACTTTAACGATTACTGATGTCGACACGAGTGACATGCCCGCCTTTAAACCTAATGGTGTGTTTACCCCTATTGGGTCTACTTATGCACTTGCTTTGGGTATGTTAACGATTACTCCAGAGGGCGCATGGAGTTATGTCGTTGATAACGATGCGGTTCAATACTTGAATGATGATGACACGGTTATTGAAAGATATGTGGTAACCGCGATCGATGGTGTAGAGCATGTTATCGAGATAACAATCAATGGTGTCAATGACGCACCTGAAGCGACCAGCTTTACGGTCGTTAATGATGAGGACGCGATTATACCTATTCTCTTCGATTCTGAAGATGGCGGCATGCCTGATTACATCTCAGATATAGAAGATGACCATGACGACATTCCACTTAATATTCGAATCGAAAGTTTGCCAACCAACGGCAGCCTCTTGTATACCGACGAAAATGGCGTCACGAGAGAAATTGTACAGTCTGATGTTGATAACGGTGAGTTGTTTGTTCCGAACAATATCAGCTTCGTTGCCGGGCCTGGAGAAATGTTTGAAATGGGCTTTAGTGGCGATCCTGAGGATATGCCAGAGCTTGTTGATGGTTTCTATAATTGGGGTGTGGAAGTTTCACCAACAGAGAGACTTATTACGCTAGATAACGGTAATACGATTACATTAACGATCGAAGATAACAATAATAAACCGTTGAAACAGTATCAAGGTGAGCAACCTCATGTCGGCTTTGGTATCGGTGATACAGACGGTAGAGGCATGAACAAACAGGAGACCTTGGTCCTCGACTTTACTAATAATCCATTAGAGGTTGTTGATTTTGGTTTAGATGGGTTGGGTGGTTCATTTAACACTGATAGCAATGTTTATGTTGAAGTGCTCTATACCTTTGCTGATGGCACGACTCAGACGGAGCAATATCAAAAAGATCCAGGAGATACGGGGAATAGCCAAATTCTGTATGATTTTAGTTATTCTTCACCAGACAATCCGATTGTTGGGATGGAGCTGTCATCGACAGGGGGCAGTTGGGAGTTACGCTATGTCCAAGGTAACGAGGCAGTAACCGAAGACCCGCAGTTTGATTATGTCGCGGTCGACTCTAATGGTGCAGAAAGCACGGTAGAGACGGTCACCATAGATATCGAAGAACCGCAGCAATATAACGTTATTAGTGCTGCGAGTAATGAACCTTTGTATGCCGAGTCAGGCAACGATCTGCTGATTGGAGATAGCGGAAACAACATTTTCACTTGGCTAGACTCTGCGCTCGACAACGGTACTGATATTATTAAAGATTTCGAGCTTTATACAGGTGGTTCTGGGGATCTGATTGACCTCAATGATTTGGTCGAAGACCCTCAAGATGAGACTCAAATGGCCGAGCTACTTGATGCGATTGAGGTCTCTGTCGACGGAGAAGATATCGCGTTGTCCATTCCAATCAATGGAGGGGATGATGTCCAAACTATCGTTGTTGAGGGGATTGCGACTGAACTAGGTGGTTCGGTTGACCTAGGTAATGGCCTAGCCGTGCTGGGAGAGCTGATAAAAAATGATGCTGCTTAATTAGATAATGTGAAAGGTTCTAACGTTTAACGTAAGAAAAGCCCTCGATTTCGGGGGCTTTTTTGTGTCGAGTACCTGCTAAAGAAAAGGTATCGGAACAACACACAAAAAAAAGCCCAAACCAACGTGGTTTGGGCGGATACAAGTATAGGAGTTAATAAGGAAAATGCAGTAATTAAGAAAGCAGTGAGAAGAACAAGTTTGACGGCCTGTTAAACTTCTAAATACGCTGTTTTCTATATAATTTATGACCCACCATTTCCATTTCAGTTCCAAGAAAATTCATTATTTTTTTCTTTTTTTGTAAACACACAGCGATTCAATCGGTTAGTGCTGAGTTTTATTAACTGGTACGACCAATTTGTGAAAATGTGATGTTGCTTGCTTGTTAAATAAATGTACTAAGCGTATATTTCAAACAGTTGTTTAATACGAGTGATTGAAATGGCACCAAGAAGTACAACCAAAGACAAAATCTTAGATGTGGCTGAAGGCTTATTTGCTGAGCACGGTTTTAATGACACCTCTTTACGTACGATTACGAGTAAAGCGAATGTCAACTTAGCTTCAGTGAACTATCACTTTGGCGATAAGAAGACTCTGGTTCGTGCGGTACTCAATCGTTACTTAGAAGCATTTATGCCAGCACTGCAAGATGCATTAGTGAACTTAAACTTGAACGAAACGTATTCTATGAGTGACGTGTTTGAGTCTCTGAGACAGCCACTAAGAGCACTTAATGATGTTAGGCCAAATGGTACAAGCCGGTTCATGTTACTTATCGGCAGAGGCTATACAGATGTGCAAGGACACTTGCGTTGGTTCATTACTACCCGTTATAGCGAAGTACTTTCTTTGTTTACAACGTCAGTAATGAAAGCCAACCCGAACCTCACTCAAGAACAGTTATTTTGGCGATTGCACTTCACCCTAGGGACTTGTGTATTCACCATGGCATCTAGCCAAGCTCTAATAGAAATTGCAGAGAATGACTATGACAGAAAGATAGATGCGAAGGCAGTGGTCGATATTCTCATTCCATTTTTGGCCGCTGGCATGTCAGCAAAAGAATAAAACAATAAAAAGCAAAATATTCACAAACAATATAGTGAACAAAAGGATCTGAACTATGAGCTCTCTAAGACAAAAATGGGTAAGTGACCCAGCTTTTAAACTCTTTAAAAAAGTACTACCACCACTATCTAGCACCGAGAAAGAAGCGATGGAAGCGGGTAGCGTGTGGTGGGACGGAGAGCTGTTTTCTGGTAAACCAGATTTCACTAAGCTTCACCAGTACCCAAAACCTCAGCTGACAGCAGAAGAGCAATCGTTCATGGATAATGAACTTGAAACTTTGCTCGCTATGCTTGATGACCACAAAATTGTAAAAGAAGATCGAGACCTTCCTGAAGAGGTGTGGAACTTCTTACGCAAAGAGCGTTTCTTCTCGCTCATTATCGCGAAAGGGTATGGTGGTCGTGAATTTTCGGCGCACGCTAACTCTACCATCGTAACTAAAATTGCGACGCGTAGTATTAGTACCGCGGTTTCGGTAATGGTTCCAAACTCTCTGGGCCCTGGTGAGCTGCTGTCTCATTACGGTACTCAAGATCAAAAAGACTACTGGCTACCTCGTCTTGCTGACGGTACAGATATCCCATGTTTCGCACTAACAGGCCCTGAAGCGGGTTCTGATGCGGGTGGTATCCCTGATGTCGGTACTGTGTGCATGGGCATGCACGAAGGTAAAGAGACGCTAGGTATCAAGCTTAACTGGAACAAACGCTACATTACACTAGCACCAGTGGCGACGGTACTTGGTCTGGCTTTCAAACTGCACGATCCAGAAAAGCTACTGGGTGACAAAGAAGACATTGGCATCACTTGTGCGCTAATCCCGGCTGACCACGAAGGTGTTGTGATTGGTGAGCGTCATGACCCACTTGGTCTTGCGTTTATGAATGGTCCAACACGCGGTCACGATGTATTTATTCCTATGGAATGGTTAATCGGTGGTGCCGATTACGCAGGTAAAGGCTGGCGTATGCTGGTGGAATGTCTGTCTGCAGGTCGTGGTATCTCATTACCCGCACTTGGCACGGCGATGGGCCACCTAACGGCGAAAACCACTGGTGCGTACGCTTACGTTCGTAAGCAGTTCGGTATGTCGATTGGTAAATTTGAAGGTGTTGCTGAGAGCTTAGGCCGTATTGGTGGTTTAACGTATCTACTAGAAGCGACTCGTACACTGACAACTACTTCACTTGATATGAAAGAGAAGCCGGGTATCGTAACGGCTATCGCGAAATATCACATGACAGAGATGGCACGTACTATTCTGAATGACTCAATGGATATCCATTCAGGTCGTGCAATTCAAGATGGCCCAATGAACTACTTGGCTGCGCCTTACCTAGGTATTCCAGTTGCTATCACAGTAGAAGGTGCGAACATCCTAACTCGTAACCTGATGATCTTCGGTCAAGGTGCGACACGTTGTCACCCATACGTATTGAGCGAAATGGAAGCGGCAGCGAACCCAGATGAGAAGCAAGGTGCAAAAGACTTTGATAGCTTGTTGTTCAAGCACATCTCACACGCAACTAAAAACACGTTCGGTGCTTTTGGTGCGGCACTAACTGGCTCTAAGTTCATTAAAGCCGACATGAGCAGCCCAACTAAACCTTACTACCAAGACCTGACTCGTTTAAGCCGTGCGCTTGCTGTCAGTGCGGATTTCGCAATGCTGACGCTAGGTGGTGAACTGAAACGTAAAGAGCTTATCTCGGCACGTTTGGGTGATGGTCTAAGTTACCTATACATGGCGTCTGCTGCACTTAAGAAGTATGAAGACGAAGGTCGCCAACAAGCTGACCTAGACTACGTACACTACGCGGTTCAACACTGTTTCCATAATGCGGCTAAGTCGCTACAAGAAGCGTACAGAAACTTCCCGAACAAGATGGTGGGTAAAGTACTTAAAGGTCTAGTTTTCCCTGTCGGTAACCACTTCGAGAAACCGAGTGATAACCTAACAGTTCAACTAGCAGAAAGCTTGATGACTCCGGGAGCACACCGTGAACGTCTGACTCACCTTTGTTACATTGGCAAAGAGGAAGATGATAGTGTTGGCCTTATGGAGAATGCTTTCAATGCGATGTACAGCATCAAGCCTCTGGAGCGTAAGATCTTCAAAGCAGTGAAAGAGGGCAAAGTGGCTCGTAAAGGCTTGCTTGCGGATAAACTGGCTCAAGCACTTGCAGCTGATGTTCTGACACAAGAAGAAGTCGACCAAATTGTTGCAGCAGACAAACTTCGCTACGCAGCGATTCAAGTTGACCACTTCAGTCATGATTACAGTGAAACTTTGACGCGAAAAGAGTTAAAACCTAAGCTAAATAGCGTTGCTTAGATAAAGAAATGACAAAAGGCACCTTATTAGGCTGTCTCTTATACACAAAT
>NZ_JBFRTQ010000185.1:0-171 GCF_041474195.1 Vibrio sp. 10N.222.52.C3
GGAAGTAACCATCCATTAGTGCTGCTAGGTTCACTTTTTGGCTTAGATCATCTTTACCTAGTGCATTTGGTACGATTGAGAAGGTGTAAGAAATACCATCTTTAGCGTACTCGAACGGCAGTTTGGCAACTGAAGAAAGTGAAGCCACCGCCCCTTTCTCATCACGACCGT
>NZ_JBFRTQ010000185.1:961-1871 GCF_041474195.1 Vibrio sp. 10N.222.52.C3
AATGGCATACCAGCGCGGCGACCATCAGGCGTGTTACCGGTTTTTTTACCATATACAACGTTTGAAGTAATCGTAAGGATAGATTGAGTTGGAACCGCTTCACGGTAGGTGTTCCTTTTCTGAATTTTCTTCATAAAACGTTCAACCAAATCACAAGCAATATCATCGACACGTGAATCGTTGTTGCCGAATTTTGGATATTCGCCTTCAATATCAAAGTCGACAGCGATGCCATCTTCGTTACGTACTGGTGTTACCTTCGCGTATTTGATAGCCGCTAACGAGTCAGCAACAACCGACAGCCCTGCAATACCACAAGCCATTGTGCGATGAACATCGCGATCCATTAATGCCATTAACGATGCTTCATAGCTGTAACGGTCATGCGAGTAATGGATCACGTTCAGCGCAGTGACGTATTGCGTTGCAAGCCAATCCATCATGCCATCAAAGCGAGGCATTAAGCGGTCAAAATCGAGAACTTCATCTTCGATACGAGCAACTTGAGGACCAACCTGCATGTTAGATTTTTCATCAACACCACCGTTAATGGTGTAAAGCAACGCTTTAGCAAGGTTTGCACGAGCACCAAAGAACTGCATATGTTGGCCAACCACCTGTGGGCTCACACAACACGCAATCGCGTAATCGTCATTATCAAAATCCGCACGCATTAGATCATCGTTCTCATACTGAAGTGATGAGGTTTCGATAGACACTTTAGCCGCGTATTGTTTAAACGCGATAGGCAGTTGTTCAGACCATAGAACCGTCATGTTCGGCTCTGGCGCTGGGCCCATCGTGTGCAATGTGTGCAAGTAGCGGAAAGTCGTTTTGCTAACAAGAGTACGACCATCAACGCCCATACCAGCCATTGCTTCTGTTGCCCAAATTGGGTCGCCAGAGAACA
>NZ_JBFRTQ010000186.1:0-4929 GCF_041474195.1 Vibrio sp. 10N.222.52.C3
TTCACCTCCTAGATCAACGTCATGCTCGGCGCACAACAAAAACGCCCGCTACTGAGTAGCGGGCGTTTTTTTAAATCTGAAGAGTCGATTACTCTACTTCATCCATTTTACCAAGAAGGTTACGGATGCGATCTTGCCATGCTGAATGCTCTTCCTGCATTTGCTGAGTTTTTTGCTCTAGCTCGTGACGGCTTGCTTTAAGCTCACCAGCTTCTGTTGCTAGTGCTTGTTTCTCTTCTTTAAGCTCTTCCACTTCCATTTGAAGAAGTGCAATTGTATCTACTGCTGTTTGAATTTTTGCTTCTAGCTGCTCTAGTACTTCAAAAGACATTCTGGCCTACCTTTAAGTTATCCGTTTGATGGTGAAGGTTCACTCCACTTATTTCCCCATTCTACTCAGCAGAGCAAGGATAAACACTCAATATATTCGATATTTTGCGCCATTCGATGAAAAAAACAGCACTTTTTACCGAATATTGACGTGAACGATTACCGCCACAACGGCAAACCGATTATTTTGATGAATAATAACTGTTTTCCACTGCGAATTGATCGAGAGCAATCTCCAAAAAACAAAAAGGCAAACGTTTCCTTTTGGATATGGTAAAATTCGCCGCGAAATTTCTATTCCCCCTTTGAAAATTTTGGAGTCCGCATGAAACGCGATTTAGCAATGTCATTCTCTCGTGTCACAGAAGGTGCAGCACTAGCTGGTTACAAGTGGCTTGGCCGTGGCGATAAAAACGCTGCAGATGGCGCTGCTGTAGAAGTAATGCGTAGCCTATTAAACAAAACCGAAATTAGCGGTGAGATTGTTATCGGCGAAGGTGAAATCGATGATGCACCTATGCTATACATCGGCGAAAACGTAGGTGTGGGCGGCGACGCTGTCGACATCGCAGTTGACCCAATTGAAGGGACACGCATGACAGCAATGGGCCAATCAAATGCATTGGCTGTATTGGCTGCGGGCGAAAAAGGCAGCTTCCTTAAAGCGCCTGATATGTACATGGAAAAGTTGGTTGTTGGCCCTGGCGCTAAAGGCGTGATTGACCTAGAACTGCCACTAACAGAAAACCTAGAAAACATCGCTAAAGCACTAGGTAAAACACTTGATACTCTAGTCGTAACCACGCTTGCTAAGCCTCGTCATGATCAAGTCATCGCCGACATGCAAGCAATGGGCGTTCGTGTATTTGCTGTGCCAGACGGTGATGTTGCGGCTTCTATCTTAACCTGTATGCCAGACAGTGAAGTAGACGTCATGTACTGCATCGGCGGCGCACCTGAAGGTGTGGTCTCGGCGGCGGTAATTCGCGCACTCGACGGCGACATGCACGGTCGTCTTCTACCTCGCCACGAAGTGAAAGGCGACACAGAAGAGAACCGCAAGCACGGTGAACTTGAACTTGAGCGCTGCGCAGAAATGGGCGTAACGGCGGGTATCGTATTGAAGATGGAAGACATGGCACGCAGCGACAACGTTGTATTCTCAGCAACAGGCATCACTAAGGGTGACTTGCTAGAAGGTATTTCTCGTCAAGGTAATATCGCAACCACAGAAACCCTGCTTATCCGTGGCCGCTGCCGTACAATTCGCCGCATCAAATCTATCCACTACCTAGAGCGTAAAGATCCAGAAGTAGTAGGTCATATCCTGTAAGCCTAAATTCGGTGAAACAGAATATTCCAAGGCTGATACCTAGTATCAGCCTTTTGTTTTATTAGCGCACCAGAATCTGACCATGGCAGCCAATAGAGTAAAACGCTATCTATAGAGTAAATTATCATCAACATAGTAAATGGTTTGCTTTATAAACACCTTGCCTCATAATAGTAAGGTTCATTAGGTAGGGATAGTATGAAAACAAGCGACAGAATCTTACAGACCATTAAGCGTCAAGGCGCGGTAACCGCGAAACAACTGTCAGAAGAATTTGGCATGACGACAATGGGGGCAAGGCAACATCTGCAAAGCCTGGAAGATGACGGTATTCTTGCGTTTCATGATGTGAAAGTGAAAGTGGGTCGCCCGACTCGCCACTGGTCCCTGACTCAACAAGGTCATAACCAATTTTCAGACCGACATGGTGAACTCACCATTCAAGTGATTGATGCTGTCGAGAATCTATTTGGTAAAGAAGGGCTGGCTAAGGTTGCTGCCGAGCGTGAACAACACACTCTTAAGCAGTATCAAACTGCGCTGTCTGGCTGTGATTCACTCATCAGCAAGCTTAAAAAACTCACCCAGCTTCGTGAAGACGAAGGCTACATGGCTGAGCTTCAAGAGCATGATGATCACTACATCTTGATTGAGAACCACTGCCCTATCTGTAAGGCTGCAACTCGCTGCCCTAGCCTGTGCCAATCTGAGCTCAACGTGTTTACTGAGTTACTAAAAGATGAGTGTCACGTGAGCCGTACAGAGCACATCATTGCTGGCGAACGACGCTGCACTTACACCTTAACACCCGCCCTTTGATTGCAAAGGTAATCGGCTAATACCGTCTCAATATTGAGAAAATACAAATAGATTAAAATTTGTACAGATTTCTTTCTTAAGCTTAGAGCATATGAAACACGCTTAATGCTAAGGAAGGAATGATGGCGCATCCACAACCCGCTCAAAAACTGCCACCCTTTGATGAACTTGTCCAACTCGCGAAAAGCGACCCGAAAGCATTCAATCAATTCAAACACGAGATGTGCGAACAGATGATTTGTTCGGCTTCAGACGTGATGCAAGACCGACTTCGTGCGCAGCAAAGTCACATCGACTTAGTGGTTAGCCGTTGTAAAAACCCACACCACGCCAATGTCGTACTCATGCAAGAGCTGCGCTGTCAGGTCTGTAAGTTCCAAGATGCACTCGAAGGGCGCTGCGGCTTTGAAGAATCTCTGCCTGAAAATGTCGTGCCTTTTAAGCCGAATACCGAACCTAAAATGTACTGAAATTAGCAAAGCACTAAAAAGAAAAAGGGAGCGTAATGCCCCCTTCTTATTGGTTCGCTGTTCAATATTTACATGGGTCTTCGCCGTAGTCATTACGGCCTTCTGTACCTTTCAACAAACCACACTCAATCAGAATCCAGAAACCACACACTAATGCCGCGACGGTTGCCGCCATATGAATTGGCGATACCGGCTCTGTCGTCGTTGCAACCATTGGCGAAGCTAAACGACCCAATACTAATGGCACATTCAATAGTAGCCAGTAATTAGACTTATTGCGGTCGTGCCAGCGCTTAGCGGTTACCGCAAGGTCTGGGATCACAAGCATCAATAGGATGATTGGTAGCAGGATATAAGAGTAAGCAGGGAACAACACAGAGATACCTGAAGCAAAACCGGTAATCGCTATGTAGTAGAAAACATTCCAAATCCAGTAAGTCTTACGACCAATTCTCCCCTTGAAAGAGAGCAGTAATTCTTTCATCGACATCTTAAATACTCAAATTTATACGCCGCTAAAAGTCAGCAGCAATGGTTAGTTTATTACTTTTTGAAAGCAACTTTTATCCATATCACGAATATTCACCGTTAAGCTTCTTACATGACTTGCTTGTTCTTGCAGGATCTGCATTAACGATCGTGACAATTCTCGCTTTTGCTCTTCCGTTCGTCCCGAAAGTAACTCAAAGCTGATATGAATAAAGTCTACACTATCTTCCTCATCACCGACCAACCAATTATGGCAACGCAGTGAACGAGATTTCACTGATGGCACATCAAACAAGCCACATGTGAGAGCGACTTGGTGGAGATCTTCCAGTAAGCCTTGGATATTTACTCGCTCATCCACTGAATTGGAGTACTCTAGAACTAGATTCGGCATTGTTACTTCCTGTTGTTAACGCAATCGTTTGTCCCTTAATAACAACTAACGATGAAAAATCCGAGAAGTTAGCTATTATTCTGTCTGCCGGATCACTGATATATGCTCAAAATCTACTCTGACCATTGAGTAAGATCCAAGAAAGTCATGACCACAGTCATGATCTGTTGATATTAATCTGTTATATTATTTCGTAATAAAGTTTACTTTTTTACATTCGATTTATTTAAATACTTTGGAGATATTCCTATGCGTCATCCTGTAGTTATGGGTAACTGGAAACTAAACGGCAGCAAAGAAATGGTTGTTGATCTACTAAACGGTCTTAACGCTGAACTTGAAGGCGTAACAGGCGTAGACGTAGCAGTTGCTCCACCAGCACTTTTCGTTGATCTAGCAGAGCGTACGCTTACTGAAGCGGGCAGCGCGATCATCCTAGGTGCTCAAAACTCTGACCTAAACAACAGCGGTGCATTCACTGGCGACATGTCTCCAGCAATGCTTAAAGAGTTCGGCGCATCTCACATCATCATCGGTCACTCTGAGCGTCGTGAATACCACAACGAATCAGATGAGTTCGTAGCTAAGAAATTCGCATTCCTAAAAGAGAACGGCCTAACTCCAGTTCTTTGTATCGGTGAATCTGAAGCACAAAACGAAGCAGGCGAAACTGTTGCAGTATGTGCTCGTCAACTTGACGCTGTTATCAACACTCAAGGTGTTGAAGCTCTTGAAGGCGCTATCATCGCTTACGAACCAATCTGGGCTATCGGTACTGGTAAAGCAGCTACAGCTGAAGATGCACAACGCATCCACGCTCAAATCCGTGCACACATCGCAGAGAAATCTGAAGAAGTTGCTAAGAAAGTTGTTATCCAATACGGCGGTTCTGTTAAGCCAGAAAACGCAGCAGCTTACTTCGCACAACCAGACATCGACGGTGCTCTAGTTGGCGGCGCAGCTCTAGACGCGAAAAGCTTCGCAGCTATCGCTAAAGCAGCAGCTGAAGCAAAAGCTTAATTTAAACCTCACCGTTTAGATTAGATGAAAGGTCAACTTAGGTTGGCCTTTTTTATGGTTCATCGCGGCTTTCC
>NZ_JBFRTQ010000187.1:0-1182 GCF_041474195.1 Vibrio sp. 10N.222.52.C3
GCTTATAAGTTATAGAATTACAAAGATTAAATCTTCGCTTTTTCTAGAACTTTAACCAATGTCCAAGACTTAGTCTTAGACAGAGGACGACACTCAGCGATTTCAACTTTGTCGCCTAGGCCACAAGTGTTGTCTTCGTCGTGTGCGTGTACTTTAGTCGTGCGTTTGATGAACTTACCGTAAATTGGGTGTTTTACAGTGCGTTCAATAGCAACAACGATAGACTTGTCCATCTTGTCGCTTACTACACGGCCTTGCTGGATGCGGTTAGTTTCGCTCATTATGCGCCTGCCTTTTCAGTCAAAACAGTTTTCACACGTGCGATGTCACGGCGTACAGCTTTTAGAGTATGAGTTTGCTGAAGTTGACCAGTTGCAGCTTGCATGCGCAAGTTGAACTGTTCACGTAGCAAATTCAATAGCTCAGCGTTAAGCTCTTCAACGTTCTTTTCGCGTAGATCTTGTGCTTTCATCACATCACCTGCTTAGTTACAAAAGTAGTTTTAACAGGCAGTTTACGTGCCGCTAGGCGGAACGCTTCACGTGCCAACTCTTCAGGTACGCCATTCATCTCGTACATAACTTTGCCTGGTTGGATTTGAGCAACCCAGTACGCAACTGAACCTTTACCTTTACCTTGACGAACTTCAAGAGGCTTTTCAGTAATTGGCTTGTCTGGGAATACACGAATCCAGATTTGACCTTGACGCTTAATGTGACGTGTCATAGCACGACGTGCCGCTTCGATTTGACGTGCAGTCAGGCGACCACGGCCAACAGCTTTAAGACCGAATTCGCCGAAGCTTACTTCAGTACCTTTAGCTAGACCACGGTTACGACCAGTCATAACCTTGCGGAACTTAGTACGTTTTGGTTGTAGCATCGTTCGACTCCTTACTTACGGCCTTTACGCTGCTTCTTAGGCTTATCGCCTTTTGGCTCTACTGCGTTAGCAGCTGGCATACCGCCTAGAATCTCACCTTTGAAGATCCAAACTTTAATGCCGATCACACCGTATTGAGTGTGAGCCGAAGAAGTTGCGTAATCAATGTCTGCACGTAGAGTGTGTAGAGGCACACGGCCTTCACGGTACCACTCAGAACGTGCGATTTCAGCACCGCCAAGACGGCCGCCTACTTGTACTTTGATGCCTTTAGCGCCTAGACGCATAGCATTTTGTACC
>NZ_JBFRTQ010000187.1:1884-6137 GCF_041474195.1 Vibrio sp. 10N.222.52.C3
CACGCTTCATTGCACGACGGAACATAACACGACGCTCTAGTTGAGACGCGATGCTATCAGCTACAAGCTGACCATCTAGCTCAGGCTTACGTACTTCAGCGATGTTAATTTGCGCTGGTACACCTGCGATTTTAGCTACAGCTGCGCGTAGCTTCTCTACGTCTTCACCTTTCTTACCGATAACAACGCCAGGACGAGCAGTGTGAATAGTCACACGGATGCTCTTAGCTGGACGCTCGATAACGATACGAGATAATGATGCTTTTTGTAGTTCCTTTGTAAGGAACTGACGTACCTTGAAGTCGCCGTCTAGGTTGTCAGCGAATTCGTTGGTATTAGCAAACCATGTAGCATTCCAAGGCTTAACGATGCCAAGACGAATACCATTAGGATGTACTTTCTGACCCATTGCTTACTCTCCTAGTCTTTAGCGATCTGCTACAACAATAGTGATGTGGCTTGAACGCTTCAAGATACGATCCGCACGACCTTTAGCACGAGGCATAATACGCTTCATGATAGGGCCCTCATCTACGAAGATTTTAGCGACATTTAGATCGTCGATATCTGCACCTTCGTTATGTTCCGCGTTAGCGATAGCTGACTCAAGAACCTTCTTAACTAATACAGCAGCTTTTTTGTTGCTGAAAGTTAGAATTTCTAGAGCTTGGTCTACCGACTTACCGCGAATTTGGTCTGCAACTAAGCGAGCTTTCTGTGGAGAAATACGAGCAAAGTTATGTTTAGCTAAAGCTTCCATCATCTACTCCTTATTTCTTCTTAGCTTTCTTATCTGCAGCATGACCGCGATAAGTACGAGTTGGTGCAAATTCGCCCAGTTTGTGACCGATCATTTCTTCGGTAACGAAAACTGGAACGTGCTGACGACCATTATGGACAGCGATGGTCAAACCAATCATTGTTGGGATGATCATTGAGCGACGGGACCAAGTCTTAATAGGCTTTTTGTCTCCGCTTTCCACCGCTTTCTCTACCTTCTTCAGCAAGTGTAGGTCAATAAAAGGACCTTTCTTGAGAGAACGTGGCATGGCGATTCCTCTTTATAAATTATTTAGTGCGACGACGTACGATGTACTTGTCAGTGCGCTTGTTCTTACGAGTCTTGAAGCCCTTAGTAGGAACGCCCCAAGGAGAAACTGGGTGACGACCACCAGATGTGCGGCCTTCACCACCACCATGTGGGTGATCCACCGGGTTCATTACTACACCACGTACGGTTGGACGTACGCCGCGCCAGCGTGAAGCACCAGCTTTACCAAGTTCACGTAGCATATGCTCAGAGTTACCAACTTCACCGATCGTTGCACGACCTTCAGAAAGAACTTTGCGCATCTCACCAGAACGTAGACGGATAGTTACGTATGCACCATCGCGAGCGATGATTTGAGCATAAGCACCAGCCGAACGAGCTAGTTGAGCACCTTTACCAGGCTTAAGTTCAACACAGTGTACAGTAGAACCTACTGGGATGTTGCGCATCGGCAGAGTGTTACCTGCTTTGATTGCAGCATCTACGCCAGATTGAATCTGGTCGCCTGCGTTAACACCTTTAGGTGCAATGATGTAACGACGCTCACCGTCTGCGTACAGAACTAGAGCGATGTTAGCACTACGGTTTGGATCGTATTCTAGACGCTCAACTTTCGCTGGGATGCCATCTTTAGTACGTTTGAAGTCAATTACACGGTAATGGTGCTTATGACCACCACCGATGTGACGTACTGTAATACGACCGTTGTTGTTACGACCACCGTTCTTAGAGTTTTTCTCTAGAAGTGGTGCGTATGGCTTACCCTTGTGTAGGTCAGCGTTAACAACTTTAACGACGTGACGACGACCAGGGGAAGTCGGCTTACATTTAACAATAGCCATTTTTACTACTCCTGTTATTCCGCGCCGCCAACGAAGTCAAGATCTTGACCTTCTTTCAAAGTAACGTAGGCTTTCTTAACGTCTGAACGACGGCCTTCACGCATACCTTGACGTTTGGTCTTACCCTTTAATACAAGAGTATTTACAGACTTAACTTCAACTTCAAATAGCTTTTCTACAGCTGCTTTGATCTCTTTCTTAGTTGCATCTTTAGCTACTTTGAAAACGATAGTGTTCGCTTTCTCAGCTGCCATAGTTGCTTTTTCAGAGATGTGCGGAGCACGTAGAACTTTTAAGATACGCTCTTCAGTGATCATGCTAGCATCTCCTCAACTTGCTTAACTGCGTCAGCAGTCATTAGAACCTTGTCGAAAGCGATTAGTGATACTGGATCAACACCAGCAACATCACGTGCATCTACTTTGTATAGGTTACGAGCAGCTAAGAATAGATTTTCATCTACTTCGCCAGTCACAATCAGAACGTCGCTTAGCTCAAGCTCTTTAAGCTTAGCTACAAGTTCTTTTGTTTTTGGTGCTTCTACAGAGAAGTTATCAACAACGATTAAACGCTCTTGACGAACTAGCTCAGAAAGAATGCTCTTCATAGCACCGCGGTACATTTTTTTGTTTACTTTTTGGCTGTGATCTTGTGGTTTCGCAGCAAAAGTAACACCACCTGTACGCCAGATTGGGCTACGAATTGTACCAGCACGTGCGCGGCCAGTACCTTTTTGACGCCATGGCTTAGCGCCACCGCCAGATACTTCAGAACGAGTCTTTTGAGCACGAGTACCTTGACGAGCACCTGCTGCATATGCAACAACTACTTGGTGTACAAGAGCTTCGTTGAAGTCACGTCCGAAAGTAGTCTCGGAAACAGTTAGTGCATCAGCACCTTTAACCATCAATTCCATTACTTACTCCTAGACGTTATGCTTTAACAGCAGGTTTTACGATCACGTTTCCGCCTGTTGAGCCCGGTACTGCACCTTTAATAAGGAGTAGATTGCGCTCAGCGTCAACACGTACGATCTCTAGGTTTTGAGTCGTTACACGCTCAGCACCCATGTGACCTGCCATTTTCTTGCCTTTAAACACGCGGCCTGGAGTTTGACATTGGCCAATTGAACCCGGTGCGCGGTGAGACAAAGAGTTACCGTGAGTCATATCTTGAGTAGAGAAGTTCCAACGCTTGATAGCGCCTTGGAAGCCTTTACCTTTAGATGTACCAGTAACGTCTACTTTTTTAATTTCGTTGAAAAGTTCTACGTTTAGCTCAGCGCCAACTTCAAACTCTTCGCCGTTTTCTAAACGGAATTCCCAAAGACCGCGACCTGCTTCTACACCCGCTTTCGCGAAGTGACCAGCTTCAGGTTTAGTTACACGGTTAGCTTTCTTAGCACCAGTAGTTACTTGGATTGCTGCGTAGCCGTCTGTCTCAAGAGTTTTAACTTGAGAAATACGGTTCGCTTCAACCTCAACAACAGTTACTGGGATAGAAACGCCTTCTTCAGTAAATACGCGGGTCATACCCACTTTACGTCCGACTAGACCAATCATTATTCTTATCTCCCTTAACCTAGGCTGATTTGAACATCAACGCCAGCTGCAAGATCAAGACGCATTAGAGCATCAACAGTTTTATCTGTTGGCTCAACGATGTCGATCAAACGCTTGTGAGTACGGATTTCGTACTGATCACGTGCATCTTTGTTGACGTGTGGAGAGGTAAGAACAGTGAAACGCTCTTTACGAGTAGGAAGTGGAATAGGACCACGAACCTGTGCGCCAGTACGTTTTGCTGTTTCAACGATTTCCGCAGTTGAAGCATCGATTAGCTTGTAATCAAACGCTTTAAGGCGGATACGAATACGTTGGTTCTGCATGAGACAGAGCTCCAATTATTAAAAATTACACAAACAATATCGCCACTCAAACCCGATAAAACGAGAGAATGCCGATTGATTTATGTGAAACCGTAGCACCCAAAATTAGGACGCATTGTCAGTTAACTTTTGAAGTAAACAAGAAGTTTACTATTTTTATTAACCGCGAACATAAGCTGAGTATACATTACTAGGTAAGACCTACTCCTCAGTGCTCATTGGTTCACAACCAGCGTTAGCCAGTGCGATGCATTATACAGATCACACTTTAGTATGCAAGTAGTGTTGGAAAAATAATCGCAATTTATTGGAAGTTGGTTTTGTATCGAGAGGGAAGAAGATAGATGGAAGGTAATATTTCTTTTGAGAAAACAAAAGGGAAGCCGAAGCTCCCCTTTTCAGATGCGTGCTCTTCTAATGAAGAGAGTGCAAAAATCTAAATGCTATTAAGCGAAGATTTTAGCTACAACAC
>NZ_JBFRTQ010000188.1:0-3076 GCF_041474195.1 Vibrio sp. 10N.222.52.C3
AATTTATTTATATACCTATATATTTGGAGATAAAGATGGAACTTAAAAAACCTTACCTATTATTTCTTGGCGATGCAGCTGATTCTCTAGCGGCTAAAGTGGCACAGGGTATTAAAACGTGGCATCCAGAATATTGTGTTGGCCAATACCGATTAGAAAACTGTAACGCAGATGTAGGTCTTACTGATATCTCTATTGCTGATGCGATTAAAGCGGGTGCCAAAACACTGGTGATTGGTGTTGCTAATCGTGGTGGTGTTATCTCTGAGCAGTGGTTAGATGTATTAATTGAAGCAATGGAAGCAGGTATGGACATCGCTTCAGGTCTTCATAATAAGCTTATTGATATTCCTGTATTAGTAGAGTGCGCAGAAAAACACGGCCGCTCTCTGTTTGACGTGCGTTACCCTACTCAGGCTTACCCAGTGGGTACTGGTATAAAACGTAGTGGTAAAAGAGTACTAACAGTAGGGACTGACTGTTCTGTTGGTAAAATGTATACATCACTTGCTATCGAAAAAGAGATGCATGCACAGGGTATGGATGCAGACTTTAGAGCGACAGGGCAAACAGGCATTTTGATCACTGGTGGTGGTGTGAGTGTCGACTGTGTTGTTGCAGACTTTATTGCCGGTGCAATTGAAACAATTTCTCCAGAGAATAGCCCTGAGCATTGGGATGTTATGGAAGGGCAAGGTTCGTTATTCCATGCTTCTTTTGCGGGTGTGACAATGGGACTTATTCACGGCTCACAGCCTGATGCTCTTATCTTGTGTCATGAACCAACGCGTACGCACATGCGCGGCCTACCAAGCTACTCATTACCTGATATCCAAACATGTATCGACGCTAATATTGCCGCTGCGCAATTAACAAATAAAGACGTTAAATGTGTTGGTATCTCGGTAAATACTTCAAACATGGAAGCGACTGAGGCAGTTTCATACATGGAAGCACTTGAGAAAGAGATCGGCTTACCGGTTGTTGACCCATTCCGCCAAGGTGTTGCACGCATTGTCGAGCAACTAAAGGAAGTATAAATGAAACTATCAATATCTGAGCGCTCTTGGCCTATACGAGGGAGTTTCACTATCTCTCGTGGCAGTAAAACACACGCTGATACCGTCGTTGTTGAAATTGAGCATGAGGGCGTTGTTGGTCGAGGCGAGTGTGTTCCTTATGCAAGATACGATGAATCGCTACAAAGTGTGAAGGCAGAAATTACCGCAATAGCAGATCAAATAGAAGCCGGTATGACACGCCAGCAGTTACAGGAAATTTTACCTTCAGCGGCAGCGCGTAATGCAGTGGACTGCGCAATGTGGGATCTTGAATGTAAGCTGAAAGGCTGTTCTATCTGGGAAAAAATTAATCTTCAACCTAGCACACTAGAAACGGCTTATACCATTTCGTTGGGTGAGCCTGAAGTGATGGAGCAAGCTGCTAAAGATAACGCTTTTCGCTCACTACTAAAAATTAAATTGGGTGGTAATGGCGATTTAGAAAGATTAAGAGCGGTACGAAATGGTGCACCCACATCAAAAATTATCATTGATGCAAATGAAGCGTGGACGCCTGAGTTATACCGACAGCTAATGCCTGATCTTTTGATGTTAGATATCGCGATGATCGAGCAACCGTTTCCAGCGGGTGATGATGCTGCATTAGCAACGCTACCAAGGCCTATCCCTATCTGTGCAGATGAGTCGTGCCATGATCGTAAAAGCTTAGCTGAGATTGTAGGTCGCTACGATATGATCAATATAAAAATCGATAAAACGGGTGGCCTGACTGAAGCATTACTACTAAAAGAAGAGGCACAAAAACTTGGCTTAAGTGTCATGGTTGGTTGCATGCTTTCCTCTTCTTTAAGCATGGCACCTGCCTTCGTGCTCGGTCAGGATGCAGATATTATTGATTTAGATGGTCCATTACTGTTATCGCAGGATATTGAAAATGGATTTGATTTCAGAGGCAGCCAAATGGATCCGTTTAGTAGCCAGTTATGGGGTTAAATGATGATTAGAACAGTATATGTAAAAGGTGATTACGTGTTAGAAACAGAAGCGACTGTTTCTATTTTTGACCGAGGTTTTTTATTTGCTGACGCCGTTTATGAAGTAACGGCAGTTTTAGATGGCATGTTGATTGATAATCCTGGTCATATTGCACGTCTGGAGCGGTCTTGCAAAGAGCTTGGTATTAAAATGCCATTAAGTGCAGAGCAGTTAACCGCTGTGCAGAAAGAGCTGATTAACAAAAACAACCTCAAAGAGGGGGGCGTTTATCTACAACTTACGCGTGGCAGTGAGGGCGATAGAGACTTTTCTTACAGCGATGATATCGAGCCAACATTAGTGTTATTTACGCAACAGCGTTCACTGATAAACAGCAAACCTGCACAAAAAGGTATCAAAGTGCTGTCGATGGATGATATCCGTTGGAGGCGTCGAGATATCAAAACGACTAGTTTATTACCAGCGTGTTTATCAAAACAGATCGCTTATCAAGCTGGTTGTGATGATGTTTGGCTGATTGAAGACGGTTTTGTAACCGAAGGTGGTTCAAGCAACGCTTATATCGTTACCCAAGAAAACAAGATCATTACTCGTCCGCTGAGCAATGACATTCTTCACGGCATTACGCGTGCATCACTGCTTAAATTAGCAAAAGAGAGCAATATTGAAATAGAAGAGCGCTCATTTACTATCGAAGAAGCGTATGCCGCAAAAGAAGCTTTTGTAAGCTCAGCAACGACCTTTATTTGGCCTGTCATCAGTATTGATGGTTATTCAATTGGTGATGGTACCCCTGGTCCATTAGCAAGCAAGCTACGCGATATCTATATTAAAACAGCGATTGAGCTAGCGGAATAAATCAAATGCCTTTACTAGTCCTAGTAAAGGCATTTTTTTTCTAGAAAAATTCATGGATTATAGGAATAACGATGAGTAGATTAAACTCCTTGAGTGCAGCAGAGAATAAATGGGGCCTTTCCCAGTTATCAACGGCTTTGTTGCGTAATTAAATTTAAAGATAGAACAACCCCGTTTCGCGTATTTCTTAATCAATACGA
>NZ_JBFRTQ010000189.1:0-6159 GCF_041474195.1 Vibrio sp. 10N.222.52.C3
ACTTATACATATAGTCTTAGATTAAGAAAACAAGGTTAAGCATTAAATTGCAACATTTGATTACGAGACCATATCCGAATTAAATCCACTCTATTAGACCTAAGTCGTATGGTGTCGATATAACAATCCGTTTACAGTGACTTCAGATGATTTATTGGCTAGTCCATGTACAAAAAGGAAAGGATCATGGTTGAAGGTACTAACACTCAAATGGCTATCGATTTACTGTGCTGTCACCTAGGGATTACTGAAGAAGAAGCGAAAAAGCAGGTTGGAATCCTAACACCGCAAACGGCACAGACAAAAATCACAGAAACTCAGCAAGCTTTAATGGGACTGACTAAAGAACATTAGTTCTAAGCTTGTTTATTAAAAGACCGGTTGTTTATCAACTCAAGGTCTAAAGGCTTAAAATAGCAAAAGGGCTGCAATCGCAGCCCTTTTCTTATTTAGTACATAACGTGGTAATTAAAGCGCAAGCAAAGGCTGCACATCAATGTACTTACCAATGTTTTTAGACTTCGCTTTTGGGACGTAAGGGATTTCACCTAACTTAGGTGCACCTAACTTATCTTCAAGCATCGCAATAATATCTGCGTAGTGCTCAGTACCTGGATTGATACGGTTTGCGACCCAACCTACTAGGTTTAGGCCATCAGCACGAATCGCTTCTGCCGTTAATAGAGCGTGGCTCAAACAACCAAGTTTAATACCCACAGTCAGTACCACTGGCAGTTGCTCTTTTTTAACCCAGCTAGAAAGATATTCATCGTCTGAAACCGGGACTCGCCAACCACCAGCACCTTCAACTAACACGATGTCAGAGTTTTTCTTATGCTCTTCTAGCTTCGCTGATAATACCGCCTCATCAATTACAACACCATCATGCTTAGCAGCGATGTGAGGCGATGATGGTAGCAACAACGCGTATGGATTGACGTCTTCGTAAGCAATATCTTGCGTCGCCGCTTCTTGAAGATGCAGTGCATCACTATTACGTAGTCCTTCAGGGGATTTTTCACTCCCTGCAGCAACTGGCTTGTAACCAATTGTTGATAAATCTTGTGCGGCCAAAGCTTGAAGAATCGCTTTTGAAACCACAGTTTTTCCCACTTCGGTATCCGTACCTGCAATGAATAATGCATCAATCATAATTGAATAACCCCTAAACAAACTTGATATGTTGCTGGTAAGAAACCTTGATGGTTCTTAAACTCTCGATATTCCCGATCAACAAGCTGCAACATGCGACGACTTGTTAAACCTTGTGAGCGACCACTTACGTGATTAGCGCCGATACCTTTAAGGTCGCGCATCAGTTCAAACGCAGTGTCGTACCAAACGGTGATGGTGGGCAAGTCTAGTTGATGAACGGTACAGCTAGATTGCGCTAACGCAATTTTTACCTTATTGATTGTAATAAAATGGTTAACGTGTTGATGTGCGTCAATTTTGGACCACGACTTTTTCAATTCAAACAGCGACCCATCAAGCAAAGTTGAGAAAATAACACGCCCACCAGCCGCTGTAACACGCTTCATCTCTCTCAAAGGCGACGACAAATCGTCACACCATTGCAACGCAAGGCTAGAGAAAACGATGTCAAAGCACCCATCTTCAAACGGCAATTGTTCGGCATCGGCTTGTTGATATAAAGATACAGATGCACCACACCGCTTCTCTGCTGTTGCTAGCATTCCAACAGAAAGATCAGCGCAAACCACTTCGGCGCCTCGTTTTACAAGTTGCTCGGAGAAATAGCCAGTACCACAACCTAGATCCAGCACCTTAAAGCCTGACAGATCGCTGGGTAATTTATCCAGTAATCGGTGGCCAACATCGCGTTGAAATTCAGCGTGTTTGTCATAGGTTGTTGCCGCTTTACCAAAGGCTTCGGCAATCGCACTCTTATCTTGGCCAACGTAATTATGCACTACTGCTTCTTGTGACATTTACTGAGCCTCTTTATTTGATTCAAAGCTTGGATGGATACCCGGTTCAGTGCTTAAGTCGATGTTTCGTTCAATGGCTTGATGCAACGACCTGGTTAACTGGAGAATCTGTTTTGGGCTATGGTTAGCTGTTAACGTGATTCGTAATCGAGCAGTTCCAGCAGGTATGGCTGGCGGCCTTATTGCGGTCACCCAAACTTGGTTTTGCTTTAACTCTTCAGCTATTGATAATGCCGCTTGTGCTTCACCTATCACAAATGGCTTAATCGGAGTCTGAGTATCCACAAAGCCTTTCAAGCCGCTCACCTGCTCTGCATAGAGAGACCCTAACTCAGTCAGCTTTTCTCGGCGCCACTCTTGAGTTTGAGTCATCTTACAGGCATGAGATAAAGCCACCGCTTGTGAAGGTGGCATCGCCGTCGAGTACACATGATGACGAGCAAACTGAGTTAAGTAATCACCCACTTCTGACGAACAAAGAATCGCAGCACCAGAAACGCCAAATGCTTTGCCAAAGGTCACCACCAAAATATCGGGGGAGATTTGTGCTGCACTGCAACTCCCAGCTCCTTTATCACCTAATACGCCGATACCGTGGGCATCATCAACCGCCAACCAACTGTCGTATTGATGAGTCAGGTTAGATATCTGGCTGAGAGGCGCTTGATCGCCGTCCATGCTGAATACGCCCTCAGTGACGACCAAGGATTGTAGAGATCGGCTTAATAGAGACTCTAGATGCTGCGTGTCGTTGTGTTTAAAGCGTTTCATGGTTGCATGAGAAAGCATCCCCGCTTCCATCAAAGAGGCGTGATTAAGCTTGTCTTGCAGCAGAGAGTCGTCTTTTTCGAGCAGAGAAAACAACAAGGCTTGGTTCGCACTGAAACCAGAACTAAAGAGAATCGCACGTTCAAAGCCCAACCATTCACACAGCTGAGCTTCTAAATTTCTATGAGCAGGACTAAAACCCGTGACCAATGGCGATGCCGCACTGCCAGCACCATAAAGGGAAAGCCCCGCTTGCCACGCCTCTACCAATTCAGGGTCGTTCGCCAAGCCTAGGTAATCATTACTCGAAAAATTAATAAAGCGAGAACCTTCGCAATTAAGCAAAGGACCATTACTGTTTTCGAGCACTTTAAGTTGACGAGTTAGCCCCTGCTCACGGCGTTGAACAAGGGCATCTTTGATACGGGATTTAAACAGTGGCATCGTAGAACATGTCATCTTTCGTTGGACGAGCAGCAACGCGCTCCACTACTTGATCTAACAGTTCGTTTTCTTGAATTTCATCAGGCTTCTGAGCCACTTGTTGGCTGTTGATGCCTAACTTCTTAAACAGCTGCATGTCCGTGTCTTCATCTGGGTTTGGCGTAGTCAGTAGCTTACAACCGTAGAAGATAGAGTTCGCGCCAGCCATGAAGCACATCGCCTGCATCTGTTCATTCATATTCTCGCGACCTGCAGATAGACGAACCGCTGACATTGGCATCATGATACGAGCAATCGCAATCAACTTAATGAAGTCAAAAGATTCAACATCATCGACGTTTTCCATCGGTGTGCCTTTCACTTTCACGAGCATGTTGATTGGCACACTCTCAGGGTGTACCGGAAGGTTCGCTAGCTCTACCAGCAGGCCTGCACGGTCATTGGTACTTTCGCCCATACCAATAATGCCACCAGAACAGATCTTCATACCGGCATCACGTACGTGAGATAGCGTATCTAAACGATCTTGGTAAGTACGAGTGGTGATGATGCTGCCGTAAAATTCTGGAGACGTATCAAGGTTATGGTTGTAGTAGTCCAAACCTGCGTCGGCTAGCTCGCCTGCTTGATCCGGCGTTAACATGCCCAATGTCATACAGGTTTCTAGACCCATGCCTTTCACACCTTTGATCATATCAGTTAGGTGAGGCATATCGCGCTCTTTCGGGTTTTTCCATGCCGCGCCCATACAGAAGCGAGTTGAGCCCGCATTCTTGGCTTTTTGCGCCGCATCCAAAACACGCTCTACTTCCATTAGGCGTTCTTTGTCGACATCCGTTCGGTAGTGAGCACTTTGAGGACAATACTTACAGTCTTCAGGACAAGCACCAGTCTTAATCGATAGAAGCGTACTCACCTGCACGTGGTTGTGCTCTTGGTACTGTCTATGAACCACTTGAGCTTCAAACATTAAATCCATAAACGGTTTTTCAAGCAGTGCTGTTACTTCAGCAACTGTCCAGTCATGACGAACTTCCACGTGTCGATCCTTTTTTATTATTTGATGTTTCATCTCTATCAATAGAGATTGCATTTATGCTTGGCTAGTCTACCGACAAGCTTTAGACTGTCAACACATTGATAATATCAAAAGTTTACATATGGTTATTTTTTAACCGCACCAAGAATGGAAGTTACTATGGATCTCGCCTTTGATCGCCAGCATATCTGGCATCCCTACACATCAACGTTAACACCTCTGACCTGCTACCCAGTCACCAACGCAGACGGTGTTTACCTAGAATTAGAAGGCGGAAAACGAATTATTGATGGTATGTCATCTTGGTGGTCAACCATCCACGGCTACAATCATCCAGAGCTAAACGCTGCAGCTCATAGTCAAATCGATAAGGTTTCACACGTTATGTTTGGTGGTATCACCCACCAGCCCGCTATCGATCTATGTAAGAAGCTTTTGAATCTCGCGCCAAGTAATCTTGAGCATGTATTTTTGGCCGATTCAGGTTCAGTTGCCGTAGAGGTTAGCCTCAAGATGGCATTGCAATATTGGCACGCTAAAGGACAACCTCGTTCAAAGTTCCTCACACTAAGAGATGGCTACCACGGTGATACCTTTGCGGCGATGTCAGTGACCGACCCTGACAATTCGATGCACAGCCTCTACAAAGGCTTTTTGCCGGAACATATTTTCGCTGATTCGCCAAAAACAGGCTTTTGGGATGAGTGGAACTCAAGTGACATCGATAGTTTTCGAGAAAAGCTGGCAGCACACCATCAAGAAGTCGCAGCGGTGATCTTAGAGCCTATCGTTCAAGGGGCTGGCGGCATGCGCATCTACCACCCTGAGTTCCTAAAACAAGTTCGCTTGCTGTGTGATGAATTCAACGTATTGCTGATCTTGGATGAGATTGCGACCGGATTTGGCCGCACAGGGGAACTGTTCGCTTGTGAGCATGCCGATGTTCAACCGGACATATTATGCGTAGGCAAAGCTTTAACTGGTGGCTATATGACATTGTCAGCGACGCTTGCGAGTAAGGAAGTTGCTGACACGGTATGTGGCGGTGAAGCAGGCTGCTTTATGCATGGGCCAACCTTTATGGGCAACCCATTGGCTTGCGCAGTCGGTGCGGCAAGTTTATCCATCATCGAGCAAGGCCATTGGAAAAATCAGACTCAACAGATTGAACAGCTCTTTTCTGAGTTGTTACCACCGTTGCGAGAACATGAACTGGTTAAAGACGTGCGTTGGTTAGGCGCTATTGGCGTCGTTGAAACTCACACACCCGTCGATATGGAAGCCATTCAAGCTCACTTTGTAGAGCAAGGCGTTTGGATCCGTCCGTTTGGTAAGCTAATTTATATGATGCCTCCGTTTATTATCAAACCACAACATATTGAGCAATTGGTCGCTGCTATCGACACTGCATTACAAAATACTCATTGCTTTAAATAAGGCGTTTATTGCTCTAAACAAGAGCGACGATTATTTCTATATATCTTCATTAATAAATCATTTAATTAAACTAAAAGGCCTTACATAAAAGTAAGGCCTTAACTGCTTGAAGGTAACCGTCAGTTTAACGTAATTGGCTATCTTTACTTGCTCGACGGTTAAACAATGAATGTCGATGTGCGTCATGCTCTAATATTGACTGACATTCTATACACAAACGAACGCCTTTGATCGCGCGTCGTCTTTGTTCCGGAATCTCATCACCACACTCATCACAATAACGCAAACCCTCACCACCTCGAAGGTTTCCTCTTACACGAGAGAGCTCATCATCAATGGTATTTTGTATTTGCTGGCTGACACTATCGTCACCTGCCCATCCTACGGCCATAAGCCCTCCTCAGTATTTGAACGAGAAAATCTATACCTACCGCGGTAAGAGCATATTATAGCCACATTTAAGGATTGTAATAATTATCAAAATCAATAAAACACTATTACACATAGGTAACAAAAATT
>NZ_JBFRTQ010000190.1:0-2149 GCF_041474195.1 Vibrio sp. 10N.222.52.C3
GTTTGTTACCACCGAAAGACGTCGTTTCTGCGATACGGTTAAGTTCATTGTTAAGCGCAGTTACTTCTTCTTGAATCGCTACACGCTCAGATTTTGAGTTTGAGCCGTTTGAAGACTGTAGAGACAAATCACGCATACGTTGCAGGATGTTCGTTGTCTCGTTCATTGCACCTTCAGCAGTTTGTGCAATAGAGATACCGTCGTTCGCGTTACGTACAGCAACATCAAGACCACGGCTCTGAACGTTCAAACGGTTCGAGATTTGTAGGCCCGCAGCGTCATCTTTTGCGCTGTTGATTTTTGAGCCAGAAGCTAGACGCTCCATTGATGTTTGTTGTGCGCTGTTTGCGTTGTTTAGGTAACGTTGCGCTGTCATCGCTGAAACGTTTGTATTTACATTCACTGCCATGGTGATTTCTCCAATTGATTTTCCGGTATAGCGGTTTCCGACGTCTCGGAAAACCAAGTAGTTCTCTCAAAGTTACTTTTAATAACGGCGCGAAAATCAGAAGCTTTAGAAAAACTTTCAAAAAACCACAAAAAATTATTAATTTAATATTTATCAACAACTTAATTTTCATCACTTTCTAATACAGCGATAGCTTTCAATTGAGAAAAGATCTTAATCTGTTTGAGAAATGTACGAATTTCAGTCTAAGTTACTCAAGGTGGAGAAATGATCAATCGCCAAAGATCTCCGAGTTAGGCAGATCTTGTGTAATAGATGAGATTATTTATCGTGAAGAAGAACAGTCAAACATAGACAGAACCTTAAGCACTAAGCTCAGCGTAAACTCCGTCTAACGTAATGTTTTCTTTAGACTTCCTCTGCGCGGACTTTTGAGTGTTCCTTGATATATAACTGGTAGCCCATTCGATTTTATTGCTGATTTCTGACCATGCGCCGTGACTGATACATTCAAATATTGGTAACAGCCAGACATCCACATTTTTTGCCGCTTTAAACAATGAGACCGATGGCATTATCTGAAGCGCAATACTACGCCTAATGATCAGCGCAAGTAAACTGGCCCAGATGAGCCCATCAACGATGGCCTTTTGTGCGGTGACAAATCGTTGCCAGTTGGTGTGAGACTTTAACTCTTTAAAAAGCAGTTCCACCTGCCATCGACAGCGGTAGATCGCCATGATGTCATCGGCAGTAAAGGTGTCTGAAGGTAAGTTAGTTATCCAAATGCAGAATCGTTTTTCTTCAGCAAACCATCGTCGCACGACTCTAAACTCTTGTTTACCTCGACGGACTTTTAGGTCAAGGACCTGCGAACGGTTGGTACCTCGAGTAATGTCTTTCAGCTTCTTCCCTTCTAGCTTAGGCAGCAGTCGCCCCTTGCCGTTCCTTGTCTCAATAATCATAGGGTTCAGAGACTTAGCACCTCGGACAATATAGAATCCGCCATGCTGTTCAAGCTCTCGAAAGAAGTGGAAATCAGGATACCCTGCCTCAGCTAACAGCAATTTGTTGTTCATCGTTTTGGGCTCAGGTAAAAAATCTCTTTCTGATGCCGTATCAGCGCTGATGTTCATCGCGACTGGAGAAAAGCTTTTCAACGACATTGTCATATGACATTCAACCGCTGCAGGGTTACGTTTAAATCGACTCGGATAAACATCCGCCAGGTCACGATGGATGTGGAAAGAGCTGCCATCTTGAAGCAGTACATCATCAAAGGTGTCGAGCTTATTTGGTAGACCGACATTCTGCTGGCGAGCAAATTGAGCTATTGCACGCATAACAAGTTGCCGCATGAAATTAGGAAACTCATTTTTCCTCAACTGGTTATGGTAAGGCTTGTATGCCACGGCACCTTCAGGGCTCAAGCACATCCCATTGAATTGTCGCAGTAAATCCGCAATGGAAGTGCAGTTTCCTTTGCTTAACGCGGCCACTAAGCTAATGACTAGCTGCTCGGGTAATATCGCCCGACACCGTTTCATCAGGCCTGTACTTTTCGCCATTTTTTGGAGGGTGTCAGCATTAAAGAATTGCTTAAATTGCTTCTGTAAGGAGATAATCGTCATCGGCTTCACTATTGATGTAGGTAGTTTGTTTGGCGACGATTATCTGATCATAAATGAAGCCTTTTTTCTATCTAAATAAACAAGTTAGCTCTTAAGATCCTGTCTATGA
>NZ_JBFRTQ010000191.1:0-2391 GCF_041474195.1 Vibrio sp. 10N.222.52.C3
GACCTCGTGGTCGACTTTTCTTTGGACGTTCTTATCTAAACTAGATAGACGATCAAGACTTCTGCATACGCTTTTTCAAGCGCGCTAAATCAATTGCACTTGAGCGTACAGTAAGCTTGATGCATTCGTAGTCGTATTCTTCCTTCACCACACTCATGTTTGAGCGAATCTCACCGATAATGCCTTGTCCAGAATAAGGAATCGTGATCTCTTCTTCGATCATGCCTTGTTCAGCCACACCCACAATGTACTTGTGTAGTTTGGTGATATCGAGCGGGTCACGAGTCGAGGTCAGCATTGCATCTGGGAATTCTTCAATCAGCTCTAACTGTTCTTCTTCGCTCAATCTATCGCACTTGTTCAGTACCAATAGTTTTTCGCTGCCTTCAACGCCCACTTGCGCTAATACTTCGTGTACCACATCAAGCTGTGCGCGGAATGAAACATCAGAAGCATCAACCACATAAAGCAGTAATGAAGCATCATGCGCTTCTGCTAGTGTTGAGTGGAATGAAGCAACCAGATCGTGTGGCAGTTTCTTGATGAAACCCACCGTATCTGACACTAAGATACGCGGCTGAGTGATCGGCTGAAGTGCACGAACCGTGGTATCTAAGGTCGCGAATAGCTTATCTTCACCGCTCACCTCGGTTGCGGTCATAGCGCGCATCATCGAAGATTTACCCGCGTTGGTGTAGCCAACCAGAGCAACAGTGAAAAGCTCCGAACGCTGAGTGCGTCGGTTCTTCATTTCGTCTTGTACGCTAACCAGCTCACGCTTAAGTGCAGCAATTTGGTCACGTACTTTACGGCGGTCTAGCTCTAGTGAAGTTTCACCTGCACCCTGACCCATTTGACGCTCTTTATCACCGTCGGCCGTCTCACGCAGTCGAGGCACTAGGTAGTTTAGTCGAGCGATTTCAACTTGCAGACGTGCGGTACGAGTACGAGCATGACGGCTGAAGATCTCAATGATGATACCAGTACGGTCAAACACCTCGACACCCAAGTGAGCTTCTACATTACGCAGTTGAGATGGGCTCAAATCACAGTCGAATACCACTACGTCAGCAGTACCAAACTCCACGTCTTCAGATGGAAGATCATCAAAATCTAACTCATCGATACCAGCACGAAAATCAAAAGACTCATCGATAAAATCTTCATCTTCGGCTTCTTCAATCGAACCTTGGTAACCGGTTAAGTGTGCAATTTCTGCAAGCTTACCTGCGCCCAACACGTTTTGTCGTTGTGTTGAACTGTGGTGCTGTGATTGTGTACCGACCACTTTAAACCCTAGGGTTGTTACTAAGCGAGCAAGTTCGGCAAGAGACTCTTTTGCTTCGTCACCTTTGAAGTCCGGTGTCGTAATAGAAATAAGTAAAGCGTTACTAGCTGAGGGTTTTGCTGTTAGTTTCATGTATTCTTCTGTTTATGCACTAATGTGCAACCTAGTATTTGGTCTAAAGTAGCGCGATCCTACGCTGTTCTCGGTCAGCTTTATAGAGCTAACGGAGGCTATTTGGCGATATTATTGCAGTTAATCCATTTATCTCGTTTATCCCTCTGTTTTCGTGAGGAAATAAAACAGGCTAAAACAACAAAAAAGACAGCATCACGTTACTTATTAGTAATTAGTGATACTGCCTTTGCTTAAGCTTAGACTCTCATTGAGCTACTGTCTCAAAAACTAAAAATCAATTCTCGCTTCAGTCTGAGCATCAAAGAATACCGCCTTTGATAAGTCAAAATGCAGCGGCGCCATTTGCCCAACTGACACTTCAAATTCTGGCGACAAGCGACATGCCACTTCTTGGTCGTTCACTTTCACCATCGCAATCGTATCTGGCCCTGTTGGTTCTAGCACTTCTAACTGCAAGTCTAGCTTGGTCGTTGCCGACACATCTTCACTTTCCTGCTCTGTAATATGTTCAGGGCGCAGGCCAATCACCACTTCTTTGCCATCTTGCTCACGCATGCTTTGTGGTAATCGAATGTGGTGCTCTTGCTCAGCTGTACCCGTTACTTTGATGATCGGATTCTGCTCATCATCCAAATCCACCATGGTCTTAATGAAGTTCATAGATGGTGAACCCATAAAGCCCGCCACGAACATGTTATTTGGCTTGGTGTAGATCTCTTGCGGCGTACCGAGTTGCTGCAGTTCACCATCTTTCATCACCGCAATACGGTCAGCCAAGGTCATCGCCTCGATTTGGTCATGGGTCACGTAGACAATGGTGGTGTTCAGCTTCTGGTGCAAACGTTTGATCTGGTGGCGCATTTCAACACGCAGCTTTGCATCCAAGTTAGAAAGCGGCTCATCAAACAGATACAGCTTAGGACGACGAGCCAAGGCGCGCCCCATCGCGACACGTTGACGCTGACCAC
>NZ_JBFRTQ010000191.1:3063-8956 GCF_041474195.1 Vibrio sp. 10N.222.52.C3
CGCTGACCACCAGAAAGTTGCGACGGTTTACGATCCAGCAACTGTTCGATTTGCAGCATTTCAGCCACTCGGTTTACTTCTGCATCGATCTCTTGCTGCGGCATCTTGCGAATCTTCAAACCAAAAGCGATATTGCCGCGTACCGTCATGTTTGGATAAAGCGCGTACGACTGGAATACCATCGCGATGTCGCGGTCTTTAGGTTCAACCTGGGCCACGTCAACACCATCAATCACGATTTCACCCGAGCTAATACTCTCTAGCCCAGCGATGGTGTTCATCAAGGTGGATTTCCCACACCCCGAAGGGCCGACAAGTATCAAGAACTCCCCCGAATCGATACTGATGTCGATGCCCTTTAACGTTTCGTTGTCCGCGTTGCGATAGGTTTTACGGATCTGTTTTAAATCTAATGTTGCCATGGGTAATTATCCTTTTACTGATCCTGCCGTTAGGCCACGAACAAAATATTTTCCTGCGAAGACATACACCAACAGCGTTGGCAGCGCGGCGATGATCGCGGCAGCCATATCAACGTTGTATTCTTTAACGCCCGTGCTGGTGTTGACTAAGTTATTTAATGCTACGGTGATTGGCTGAGTCTCTGAGCCGGAATACACCACCCCGAACAAGAAATCGTTCCAGATTGCGGTGAACTGCCAGATCACCGTCACCATGATGATAGGCGTAGAGATCGGTAATAAGATCTTGAAGAAAATGGTAAAGAAGCCTGCACCATCCAGTTTTGCTGCTTTGATCAATTCATCCGGAATCGAGATGTAGAAGTTACGGAAAAACAGAGTTGTAAACGCCATGCCGTAGATAACGTGCACAATCACCAAGCCGATGGTTGTGTTCGCTAGCCCCATCTTGCCGAGCATGGTTGCCATTGGTAGTAGCACCACTTGGAACGGAATGAAGCAACCAAACAACAGTAAGCTGAAGAACAGATTCGAGCCTCGGAATTGCCATTTCGTCACTACATAACCATTGAATGCTCCGAGCAATGTTGAAATCGCAACCGCAGGAATCACCATTTGGAATGAGTTCCAAAAGTAACCTTTGATGCCTTCACATTTTACGCCCGTACAAGCGGTATCCCACGCTTTATACCAAGCATCAAACACCCACTCTTTCGGCAAACTCATCAAGTTACCCGCCTTAATGTCTGGCAAAGTTTTGAATGAGGTCAGTACCATTACGAACAGTGGCATTAAATAAACTAAGCAGAAGAAAAGCAGTGCTGAATAGATAAATATTCGAGCAAAATTGATGTTATTCATCATGACTTTTTCTCCCTAAGTTCAGAGTAAAGATAAGGCACGAGAATCGCTAAGATACCAGCAAGCATCATCATGGCACTGGCAGCACCAAGGCCAATTTGTCCGCGAGTAAAGGAGTGTGCGTACATAAATAGCGCAGGAAGATCCGATGAATAACCTGGGCCACCTGCCGTCATTGCCGTCACAAGGTCGAAACTCTTAATCGCAATGTGTGACGTGATGATCACCGCACTGAAAACCACAGGACGCAAGCAAGGTAAAATGATTTTGAGATAGATAGTGGGTAAGCTTGCCCCATCAATTTGAGCGGCTTTGATGATTGAAGAATCAATGCCACGAAGGCCGGCTAAGAACATCGCCATCACGAAGCCTGACGACTGCCAAAGTGCTGCGATAACCAAGGTATAGACCGACATTTCAGAGTCGACTAACCAATCGAATTTGAAGTCGGTAAAGCCCCAATCTTGCATCAGTTTTTCAATGCCAAGACCCGGATTGAGAATCCATTTCCAAGCGGTACCCGTCACGATGAATGACAAGGCCATTGGGTATAAATAAATGGTACGAATCGCGCCTTCTTGACGGATGTTCTGGTCAAGCAATACCGCCAAACCCACACCCAACAAGATAGCAATCGCCATGAACAGAAAACCAAACACACCGAGGTTGGTGATTGAGGTGATCCAGCGATCGTTGTCCATCAGCTTTTCATATTGAGCTAAACCAACAAAGTTGAAGCTCGGTAAAAATCGAGAATTCGTAAACGACAGCGCCGCCGTCCAGAATATATAGCCGTAGATACACACCACGGTCACTAACGCGGTCGGCGCCAGTACAATCTTGGGTAACCAATGTTGCAACCTGTCAGCAAAGCTAGGCTTGGGCGCAGGCTGGCTCCTTGTAGGTTTTGGAGTCGACTCAGTCAAAACATGCTCCATAACTTATCCTTGTTGCACAATCGAGCCAATGGCTTACCTTTCGGCACCACATCAGCATCACGCATATCAGAATTGGGAGTGAAGAGTAGATAGGCTCCCTACGAGCCTACCCACCCTGGGGGTTTGGTAAAGCAACACAACCCGTCACTCACGTGCGTTGTGTGTCGCTTATCAAGTTATATTAGATAGCCGCTTTCACAGCTTTCGCTAACTTAGCCGCCGCTTGTTTTGGATCGGCATCTTTTTCGTTGAAGAAGTTGGTTACCACGTCGTAAATCGCGCCTTGAGCGTAGCTTGTTGTCGCTAGGCCGTGAGCCATACTCGGAACAAGATCGCCAGATTTCGCACTCGCTTTGAAGGTTGCCATTGAATCCAACGCACATTGGTCGAACTTAGACATGTCCATATCTAGACGTACAGGGATAGAACCCTTGTTAAGGTTGAAGACTTCTTGGAAATCTTTGGTAAGAATGGTTTTCGCTAGGTCTTGCTGCGCTTTTTGGTTCTCTTTGTCACTCAGCTCAAAGAACGCAAAGCTATCGATGTTGAAAGTGAATTGGCCATCAGTGCCCGGTGCTGGTGCACAGATGTAATCTTTACCCGGTACTTTGCCTGCCGCAGTAAATTCACCTTTCGCCCAGTCACCCATGATCTGCATTGCCGCTTCGCCATTGATAACCATCGAAGTTGCTACGTTCCAATCACGACCCGGAGAGTTGCTGTCGATGTAATCACGCATCTTTTTGAACTTGGTGAATACTTCCACCATTTTGTCACCAGACAACACGTCCATATCCAGGTCAACGAACGCTTTGTTGTAGTCTTCACTGCCTAGCACATCAAGTGCCACCGCTTCGAATACCGTCGCGTCTTGCCAAGGTTGACCACCGTGAGCCAGTGGAATGAAGCCAGCCGCTTTAATCTTGTCTGCGGCAACAAAGAACTCATCTAACGTAGTTGGAACCGTCACGCCTGATTTTTCTAAAACAACAGGGTTAGCCCAAAGCCAGTTAACACGGTGAACGTTGACAGGAACCGCCACATATTCGCCATCCCACTTCATCACTTTAGTGACCACTTCTGGCAGTAGCTCATCCCATTGTTCTTGTTTCGCCGTTGCATCGAGAGACGCTAGAAAACCTAAACCACCCCACTCTTGAATATCATGACCTTTGATCTGCGCGGCAGATGGAGGATTGCCCGACACTGCTCGAGTTTTCAAAACAGTCATCGCACTTTCACCGCCGCCACCAGCAACAGCGAAATCTTTCCAAGTATGGCCTTGTTCTTCAATCATCTCTTTCAGTACCGCTGCGGATTTCGCTTCGCCACCGGCAGTCCACCAGTGAAGCACTTCCACTTCACCAGCTTGAGAAAATGTTGAGGCAGCAAGAAGAGATAGAGTAAGTAGGGTTTTATTGATTTTCATTATTATCTTCCATGTTTTAGCGGACTCGACGTCCGGTTCAATAAAGAGTCTACTTATTTTGATTTTTAGGATTGAAACAAAAGGTAAGCCCTATGTAACACAATTGTTACATTAAACTTCTAGGCCGCGTGGAATATAGACTTTAGCTTCTAAGCCGCCTTGAGGGGAGTTACGAATAATGAGATCTCCGCCGTGTCCGTGTAGGATGTTTCGACAGATTCCAAGCCCTAAACCGTGTCCTTGATCATCCGTTGCTAACCTAAAGTAAGGTTCAAAAACTAACTCTAGCTTGTCTTCTGGAATACCGAGACCACGGTCTTGAATGGTCACGACCACCCAAAGATCATCACCGCTGATTTCAACAACTGCTGAGGAACCATACTTAACCGCGTTGTCGATTAAGTTGGTGAGTACACGCTTTATCGCCAGTGGTTTAGCGACCAATGGCTCAATGACGACCGGCTCGAACTCAACCTTTGTCTGATACTGGTTATGAGATTCAATCACTGCAAGTACCATTTCGTTGAGGTCAATAATGGCATTATTCTCGTGTAGATCGGTGTCTCTTACCGCTTGCAAAGCACCTTTAACCATCATCTCAAGCTCATCGAGATCTTTGTTGAATTTGTCTTTCTTTACTTCACTCTCCAACAACTCTGCACGCAATCTAAGCCGTGTTATTGGTGTCTTTAAATCATGTGAGATTGCAGAGAAAAGGTGCTCACGGTCGGCAACATAGCGACGAATCCGTTGCTGCATTCGATTAAACGCTCGGGTCGCCGTCACCAGCTCAGTAGCCCCCTCTTCGTTAAGTGGCGGCTGCTGAATATCCATACTCATCTCATTGGCCGCTCTTGCTAATTTTTTAAGAGGGCGTACTTGCCGACGAATCATCAAGTAAGTCAAAACCAAAAGAATGAGGGTCGAGGAAACTAAGAAGATCACCTGTTCTCTGCCGAGAATCGTATCGTCGAGTTTGACGTAAGGCGCAGGCAACAACGCGGCGATATACACCCATTCATGACTGGCTAATTCTATCTGAACAACCAGAATAGGAGGGTTAAGAGGTTCTAAGGTTAAAGTATGATGTGCCCACGATCGTGGGAGATCGCTCAAGTAGATATCATTTTTAAGCAAACGAAGATGTTCAGGGCGAGAGAAATCAACCCGCACTGATTCGACTTTATTGAGCTTGCTACTCAAAACACTTTCTATCGCTTCAATCGAGGCGGTTTTTAAACGGGTATCAGGGATCGGTTCGACAATCAACGCCTCTTTATTGAAAGAAACGAAGAAGCGCGTACCGCCCATATTGCGGATTTGATCCAACACGATATGGCGATATTTAACGGGCAGAGACTGGAAGAAAGTCACCGTCGAGGCAAACATATTGGCCATGCTTGAAGAGGCAGAACGAATCCCCTCCAGTTCTTTGTGTTTGGATTCGCTATACCAAATAGACGTTGCGATACCTTGAGCTATCACCACAGCTAACAAGGTCAGTAACAATGTTCTGGCAACCAAAGAGTTTGGCTTTAACCGACTCAACCCGTTCATAGGAAATACTTCATTGCCGAGGTGCTCATTAACATCACTTGATTATCAGTGTTCATACTGAACAGGCACAGCGAGGATATAGCCATTACCGCGCATGGTTTTGATGTAGTGAGGATACTTGCCACTGTCGCCCAATCGGCTTCTCAGACGACTAAGCTGCACATCAATGCCTCGCTCAAAAGGCAACGCTTCACGGCCTCTGGTCGCGAATGAGATAGTGTCACGGTCGAGAACTTCGTTAGGGCGAGTTAAGAACAACATCAACAGAGAAAAATCACTGCCCGACAAATCCATCTCTTCCGAGTTTTCATTGTGGGAAATTCGATGCGCTAACGTATCAAGCGTCCAATCACCAAAAACAATCTGTTTTGGCAATGCATCACTTGTCTTGTCATCCACCACTTGAACGCGGCGCAACAACGCTTTGATACGCGCCATTAACTGACGAGGGCTAAACGGCTTGGCAATGTAATCATCAGCACCAATTTCTAAGCCGATAATTTGGTCGGTTTCATCCGATACGGCAGTCAGCATGATGATAGGCACATTCGATTGCTTACGGACGCGTTGACACAAGGTAAAACCATCGTCACCGGGTAGCATCACATCAAGCAGAATCAGATCTGGATAACCTTGGTTTTGCAGATGAGCTTCTAGTTCAACACCATCTCCCACAGAAGAAACAT
>NZ_JBFRTQ010000191.1:9719-11880 GCF_041474195.1 Vibrio sp. 10N.222.52.C3
GAAACCAGATTTTGTGAGGTACTCTTCCAGCAGCTCGCGGATTTCTTGATCATCATCCACCACGAGAATTCGAGTATTTGTTGGCATCGCCCAAACCTATTAAATTTACAACTTATTCACATAGTGTATAGGCTGGCCGATTGTTTGATTATTGACATGTTTGTAAAGTTAGAAGAACAAACAGATAAAGATCACAACTTAGTGACCTCTATCTGAATCTTAACGGCTTAATCCGCTATTAGTTGATTATGACGAGCAGCTGATCTCCATGGCTTTGCCCCACTCAGGAGGTAGAGCCGCAAGGTATTCATAATCCGGGTGTTCCGCATAAGGGTCTGCCAGTACCACCATCAAAGCGTCAATATCGCTGCTATCACCGCGCTCTGCTTTGTCTATCGCTAGCTGAGCTAGGTAGTTTCTGAGGATGTATTTCGGGTTTACCTGTCTCATATTTTCGCAGCGCTCGACCACTGAGCTATCTTCCAATTCGCAGCGTTGTAAGTAGTTATCTACCCACAGTTTTGCTGCCTCTCGATCAATTATCAGATCAATCACTTCTTGTGGCGACAAGGTGTCTAGGTTCGATAGCGTTCTAAAGAACCTTGGGTAGTCGACTTTGTTTTGCGACATCAGCTCGAACATAGATTCAAACAAACGACTGTCGCCTTCTTGTTTCGAAAGTAGCCCCAACTTACGACGCATCATCTGACTAAAGTAACCGTTCATTTGCGGTTCGTACTGCTCTAAAGCCGCCTCTAAGTCGGCCTTATCCACCAGCGGAGAAAGTGAGTGAGCCAGTGCCGACAGGTTCCAAAGCCCTATTCTTGGCTGCTGGTTAAAAGCATAACGACCTTGGTAATCCGAGTGATTACAGATCAATCTTGGGTCATATTCATCAAGAAACGCGAACGGACCATAATCGAAAGTTTGCCCGATGATCGACATGTTATCGGTGTTCATCACGCCATGAGCAAAACCATTCGCTTGCCACAACGCAATCATCTCCGCGGTACGGTCAACAATCTGATTAAACATAGCAGCGTAGGGTTTCTCTTCATCGAGACACTCAGGGAAGTGCCATTCAATGACTTTATCGGCCAGCAACTTATGCTCAGCCAACTGATTGGTATAAAACAGATGTTCAAAGTGACCGAAACGGATGTGTGATTCGGCAGCACGCACCAACAATGCGCCCCACTCTTGCTTCTCTCGATATACCGGTGTGTCGCTGGTCATCATAGCCAACGCGCGAGTGGTTGGGATATTGAGCCCTGCCATCGCTTCGCTACATAAGTACTCACGAACGGTTGATCGAATAACAGCGCGTCCATCGCCCATACGTGAATAGGGCGTTTTACCGGCACCTTTAAGGTGTAAATCGAACGTTTCGCCACTTTTCGCGACAATTTGAGCTAATAACAGCCCTCTTCCATCACCTAAATCCGGGTTATAAGAACCAAACTGGTGGCCTGCGTATTTCATTGCTACAGGCGAAAACTGCTCAGGTTCAACATTGCCAGATAACGTTTCAAGCAATTCCTCGGAAGCATCATCAAATGACAAAAAACCGAGTTCATCCGCAAGCTTATGATTCCATGCGAGCCATTGGACATTGCTGAGCAGTGTAGGTTGAATTGGGGTATAGAACAGTCGAGGTAATGCAGTAAATCGATTGTTAAATGAAATAGAATCCCAGACAGACATGAGAGATACACTGTAGATAAAAGATAACTTAAGATTATCACAGTTTCGTAACAACTTCAGAAGTGCGATGGCGCTTGTTTATAGAGGTAAGGTGATAAACCATTCCACAAGAAGAAAGTGGTGACTAGGAGTAAATTACTGGGGGATGCTTGCTAGAAGAAGATGACTAAGAAAAAGTTAAGTGGCTAGCCTGATGAGAAAAGCCACATTTATAAGAGAAAGAGTTCTGACTTTGAAGACTTTTTAACAAGTGATTTCATAATAAAAACTAAAACTATAGAGCCATGAAGCTGACTACATTAGAGCAAGAATACCCACTAGAGAAAGGGTAGAGAAAATCCAAGTACGACTGATTACGCCAAAGTTACTGTGTTGGATCATTTCTTGATGCTGCATATGTCTCTCCTTGAGAACGTGATGGTGTAACTACAATATATCGGCTTTTCGCCAAAAGCAG
>NZ_JBFRTQ010000192.1:0-15641 GCF_041474195.1 Vibrio sp. 10N.222.52.C3
ATTCACAAAATCTATGATCTTACTTTAAGAAATATGGTCAACAAACTTGTTATTAGTTTCAGTTGTTTAACGTAACTTGTAATATAATTGTCATCTAACGTACATATTATGTCAGTAGCTAAAAAAAGGTAGATAAACAGATGGCTTCAGCCCAATTTTCATTGAAAGAGCGTGACAAAAAAAGATGGTTGAAAGATCGTCTCGTCCGTTTTTCAGTGACATGTGGTGCCGTCAGTGTTCTAGCTGCTCTGGTATTGATCTTTGTTTACTTGGCGATGGTCATTTTACCGGTGTTTTCTGATACTGGTTTAGAGACAGACCAAGCCGTAAAGACCGTTGCTGTAGAAAAGCCTATCGCCTTATCTGTTGATGAATACGGTCAGCATGCATTTACTATCGAAAAATCTGGCTTGGTGCAGTTTTGGGATTTAGAGTCTCAAAATACACACTCTTACTTTGAGCGAAATGTTTTAGCCAATCCTGTTGCCTTCTCTCGAAATACCCCATCAGAAAACTGGTTTGCCTTTGCCGATAGTGCAAGCAACCTTACTTTTTTCTATCCTGAGTATAGTGCGCCTGTGCTGCAAAAGGGCAGTGAAGCCGATCCTAAAATTGAGCAAATCGATCTCCCAGAACCATTTTTAAATGATGAACCCTCAAATGGGGCGACGATCGACAAATTCGCGTTCTCTAAGAATGGACGTGGGATTACGGTTGCCGCGCAGTTAAGTGACCAACGAGTCTTGGTTAAGTGGTATCAGAGTGACCTTACTGGTCAGTATGTTTTTCAGAAGAGCCAATGGCTATCGGATAAGTTGGGCTTGCAGCAGCAACTGCTTGTCACACCTGATGGGCAAACCTTATACCTACGAGCACAATCGGATTTGGTTGTTTTGAAACTATCAGATAACGGTTTTGATGTTCGTGAAGTGATTGATCTTAGCTTAAATGATGCGAAGCATTCCGTGAAAAGCATCGATTTATTGTCTGGCGCATACTCGTTGTTGGTTACGCATGAGGACGGACAGGTTTCTCAATGGTTCGATGTACTCAAAGATGAAAAGCGTAGCCTGACCCATATTCGAGACTTCCAACTTGCTGAACAAGTGCAATTTATTCTTCCTGATACTTATAGAAAGGGTTTTTATAGCTTCTATAAGAACGGCACATTACAAAGCCACTATACGACCAGTGAAAAACTGTCGCTGTTCGAGCGTGCATTTGATAAATCACCACAATTAGCGGCTATGTCTGCCAATGAACTGCATCTGGCGACGCTGATTGATGGCACCATCAGTGTGGCTAAGGTCGATAATGAATACCCACAAATATCATTCTCATCGCTTTGGCAAAAGGTCTGGTATGAAAGTTACCCTGAGCCGCAATACGTTTGGCAATCAACGTCGGCGAATGATGACTTTGAAGAGAAATTCAGTTTAGTACCTATCACATTCGGTACTATCAAAGCAGCTCTGTTTGCGATGATGTTTGCCGTGCCGGTTGCTGTGCTCGGAGCTATTTACACCGCTTACTTTATGTCTCCACGCATGCGAAGAGTGGTGAAGCCTTCGATAGAGCTGATGGAAGCACTTCCGACCGTGATCATCGGATTCTTGGCCGGGCTTTGGTTTGCTCCAATCGTCGAGACGCATTTAACGGCCGTCTTCTCATTGATGGTGTTATTACCACTGAGCACACTGCTGACTGGACTTGTTTGGTTCTGTTTACCGAAGAGGGTAACGGGTCGCTTCTCTAATGGTTGGCATGCTCTGATATTGATTCCGGTATTGGTGATTACTGTGGTTGCGGTGTTTGCTGGTGGAAACAACATTGAAGCCTTGTTATTTGGTGGTGATATTCGTACCTTCTTGGCTAGCTATGGTATCGACTTTGACCAACGCAATGCGCTAGTGGTTGGTTTTGCTATGGGCTTTGCGGTCATCCCAACGATTTTCACTATTGCTGAAGATGCTATTTTCTCTGTACCTAAACATTTGTCTGATGGGTCATTAGCGTTGGGTGCGACGGCGTGGCAGACGCTTATTTATGTGGTGCTATTGACGGCGAGTCCAGGTATCTTTTCTGCGGTTATGATGGGCCTAGGGCGAGCAGTTGGTGAAACCATGATCGTCTTGATGGCGACAGGTAACACCCCAATTCTTGACTGGAATGTTTTGGAAGGGATGAGAACTTTATCGGCAACGATTGCTGTTGAGCTGCCAGAATCAGAAGTGGGTGGTTCTCATTTCCGCTTGCTGTTCTTGGCTGCACTCTTGCTGTTTATCTTTACATTCGCGGTGAACTCAGTTGCTGAGTGGGTTAGACAAAGACTGAGAGATAAATATCGTGCGCTGTAGTTTTAAAGGTTTGCCTCAATGTGTATCAATGGCTTTTAGTGGCTTGACTAGCGTGTCTCTTGATCTTTGCAGCTCCTTGATTTCAGCACGCCAAGAGCAAGGTCGATCATGATGAATAAACTGAAGTCATTATTATCTTGGGTTAAATCGGGCTCTCCGTGGATCTGGCTTACGGGCGGGGCGGTGAGCATCAGTATGCTTTCTGTTCTTGGCCTAATGCTGCTGATTGGTTGGAAGGGCTTAACCTATTTTTGGCCCGCACCTTTGTATCAATGGCAAGTTGACTCCAAAGACTTATCGCTAGTGGTCGATCTTGACGAAACCGTATCAAAACAAGATGTATTGGTTGGTCAGTTATATGAACGAAAATACATCCCGATAGAGCAAGTTCCACAAGTCCATGACCTTTTGTCTCCTCAAAATTTGTCGACTGGGCTGATACAGCGCTTAAGCATCAAAGTTGCTAACAGAGAACTGTACCCTGCGGACTTTGTTTCTATTCTGGATGTTAACTTACGTGAACCCACTACCCCGCTTGATTGGGTTGTGATTGAACGAAGTCGAGGTGGTTATTTCTTTGGTAAGCCGGTGGGTTTTAAAACCGCTTCTGGCACCTTTGATTCGAACATAGACCAAAAGCTCGAACAAGGCTTGGCGTTCGCTGATGCGCTACGTAAAGAAACGTCGCGTGTCGTGAACCAAGAAATTCGTAATATCAGCTGGCAATTGGAAAACCTGCGCTTAGAAAAGCGTAAGCTTGAACTCAATGAGTCAGTGAGTGATGAATACCTTACAACCTATACTCAAACTAAACTGGAATTAAACCGCCAGTTAGGTGAAGCCGAAGTTAAGCTTGAGCACCTTAGAACGCAACTTAATGTCGAAAGCTTGCTGGTTGAGGATATGACAGGCGAGCTGGTCGAGATCTCGCTCAGCCACATTCTGGATTATTGGTACCCAAATAATATGTCTTACCTAGAAAAGGTTGGGCACTGGGGCAAACAAGTTTGGAAATTCTTATCAGAGAACCCACGAGACTCAAACTCTGAAGGCGGTGTATTCCCTGCCATTTTCGGTACAGTACTGTTGGTTATTCTCATGTCGATCGTCGTGATGCCTCTTGGCGTGGTCGCTGCGATATATCTTCATGAATACGCAAAAAACAACGCACTAACACGTTTAATTCGTATCGCCGTGATTAACTTGGCGGGTGTACCGTCGATTGTGTATGGCGTTTTTGGTTTAGGCTTTTTTGTTTATACCATTGGTGGCTCGATTGATACGTTGTTTTATGCAGAGCGATTACCCGCTCCGACATTTGGCACACCGGGTCTACTTTGGTCAGCACTAACCTTAGCGGTATTGACGCTTCCAGTCGTTATCGTAACCACGGAAGAGGGCTTAACGCGTATTCCTAGTGCAGTGAGGCACGGTTCATTAGCGCTTGGTGCGACTCAATTTGAGACGCTTTGGCGCATTGTTTTACCGATGGCAAGCCCAGCGATTATCACTGGTTTAATTTTGGCAATCGCGAGAGCCGCGGGGGAAGTTGCACCACTTATGCTGGTGGGTGTTGTTAAATTGGCATCTAGCTTGCCAGTCGATGGTCAGTTTCCGTATTTACACTTAGATAGAAAGTTCATGCATTTAGGCTTTCATATCTATGATGTTGGTTTTCAAACCGCTAATATCGAAGCGGCACGACCTTTAGTGTATGCGACTTCATTTTTATTGGTTACGGTGATTGTTGGGTTGAACTTAACAGCCATCAATATCCGTAATAACTTGCGTGAAAAATACCGAACCTTAGGACAAGATTAGATGTTCTCGATTAATGAAACCTTGGGTTACCAAGCACCACTTGATGTTCACAATCTGAAGGATGAGCAAATTGCTATCTCGATCGAAGGGCTAAATCTTTACTATAAAGAGAGTCAAGCACTTGATGATATCTCGATGCAGATCCCGAAGGGGCAGGTGACGGCGTTTATCGGCCCTTCTGGGTGTGGTAAGTCGACTCTGCTGCGCTGCATTAATCGCATGAACGATCTTGTTGAAGGCTGTAAGGTTTCCGGGAAAGTGAAGCTTCATGGCAAGAACGTCTATCACCCTAAGGTGGATGTTGCGACCTTACGACGCCGTGTGGGTATGGTATTCCAGCGTCCAAACCCTTTTCCTAAATCTATCTATGAGAATGTGGTTTATGGCTTGAGGCTACAAGGCGTTAGCAACAGCCGAGACCTTGATGATGCGGTTGAACGCTCTCTGCGCGCTGCTGCGTTATGGGATGAAGTGAAAGATCGGTTGCATGAGAATGCTTTTGGTTTATCTGGCGGTCAACAGCAGCGTTTGGTTATCGCTCGTGCGGTTGCGATTGAGCCTGAAGTGCTGTTGTTAGATGAGCCGACATCGGCACTCGATCCGATTTCTACTTTGACGATTGAAGAGTTGATCAACGATCTCAAAACACAATACACAGTGGTGATTGTTACCCACAACATGCAACAAGCCGCGCGTGTAAGTGACCATACTGCCTTTATTCATATGGGAAAATTGATCGAGTACTCAGATACGGACTCAATTTTTACGTCTCCATTGAAAAACCAGACGGAAGACTACATTACTGGTAGATATGGCTAACCTCTCCAAAGGTGTCATCTAGAGCTAAGTCACTCTACAAAAATGGCTTTCTTCATTTCTTTCAAGGAGCAAGTATGCATTTCGGTCGCCACATTTCAGGGCAATTCAATGTCGAGTTAGAATCGATCCGTACTCATGTATTGACCATGGGCGGGTTAGTGGAGCAGCAACTCTCGTTTGCAATGCAGGCGCTTCATAAAGACGATGTTGAATTGGCCAAAAAAGTGATTCGTGATGACCACAAAGTGAATGCGATGGAAGTGTCGATTGATGAGGCTTGTACTCGAATCATTGCAAAGCGTCAGCCGACAGCGAAGGATCTGCGTTTGATTATGGCGATCATCAAAACGATTACCGATCTGGAACGTATTGGCGATGTTGCTTCTAAAATTGCGCAAGGTGCTATTGAGATCCCTTCAACCAAAGAGCAGAAATTCCACGTATCTTTAGAGCCTCTTTGCCGTCAGGCTATCACCATGCTTCACCAAGTATTAGATGCTTTTGCTCGTATGGATGTTGATGCGGCAGCTGAAGTTCACAAGCTTGATGATAAGTTGGATGCGGAGTACGAGGCCGTTATTCGTCAGTTAATGACCTATATGATGGAAGACCCTAAGAACATTCCTAATATTTTGCAGGTGATGTGGTCAGCGCGTGCGATTGAGCGAGTGGGAGACCGCTGCCAAAATATCTGCGAATACATTATTTACTTTGTGAAGGGTAAAGATGTACGTCACCTAGGCGATCAAAGCCTTGATGACGCACTCAAATAGAGCTTATCTTTAGAAGCTAATTATTGCACCAAGATTGAAATTGACCGTTGTGTCGTAAGGCACAAAGGTTTTGTTGTGATCAAAAATATTCATATCAACACCAGCACGTAATCCAAGCATTGGTGTCGCTTGGTAAACGTAGGCCCCGCCTAGGCTTATACCATGTGTTGTTTTCTCTTCTACTTCGCCTGAGCGCGTTTTCGTACCGTCATAACTTGCCACGCCAATTTCAGCCTGAAAGCCGTGGATTTGGTTTCTTCCAAACATGTTTTGCTTCGTAACAGGTTTAAATCAAGAGAGCTGAATAAGTCTTTAGCCATATCTATCCATGAAAATTTTCTGCGCTATTAAATCTAATATACGTCAGTCAGTTAGATTAGTCAGCGAGGTTCTCTGGATTTATGCTGGCGACTATTGCCCTAAGCGGTGAGGGCGGCTCTCACATCAGATATCTTACTCGCATCTGTCACTGGGATCTGATAATCATCAATATTATCACTGCCCATTTGAGCACTTGAGTTGTTTTCCATTAGACTCGGCCTTGTCGATTTACCTGAAAGGTGAAGAGCAGGTACTTGGGTAGCGCTTTGAATCATTTTGGCATTCGCAGCGTTAACGCCAGCCCCCGCCATGATATCAATTCGTCCATCGGCTTGTTTGACCATTGCAGCCAATACATCGATACCTTGCTCAGCATTAGCAGCAAGCCCTGATGTCAGGACTCTTTCGCATCCAAGTGTAATGATTTGTTCTAATGCTGCTTGGAAATCAGAGCTTTGATCGATGGCTCTGTGGAAGGTAATCCCAAGCTTTAACGAGTGCGCTTTGTCAGCCAGTTGTTGCATCTTTGGCATATCAATACTTCCGTTCGGCGCTAACACACCAAGTACGACCCCATCCAATCCTGCATTTGCGCAAGCTTCAATATCTTCAAGCATACAGAGCATATCGTCGTTATCGAAAATGAAGTCGCCTTGTCTTGGGCGTATCATAGCGTAGACCGGAACCGACGAAACTATTGCCGCTTGTTTCATCATTCCGAAGCTTGGAGTTAATCCGCCAAGTGCTAATGAAGAGCAAAGCTCAATTCGATTCGCGCCACCAGATAGTGCGGTATGAAGAGATTCTAAGTTATCGATACAGACTTCAATTTCGGTGTTCATCGTGTTTATCCGTTCAAAAAGATACTGATGAAATAATAGCAATCTAGGTGTGATTCTGAATAGATGGGGATAAGGGAAAATAGAGGTAAAGTTTAGGTTTATCGCTACCTCAATTATCTATTACAAGAGTCAGTCTAGGGGAGCGAGGAGGGGGAAAACAAAAAGCCCGAAGCGTTAACTTCGGGCTTTTAATAGGACTTTACTTCTTAACTGATTGGCGGTGCGCTTTGCGCTATTAGCTTATGCTTTATGTCTCTTTAAAGAGAATCTTCCAACCATTAACCCGCGTTGAGTTCGGGCTTAAGAGGTAATTACTTGCTTAGGTCGTCAGCGTGCTCAGATAGGAATGCTGCAACACCTTTTGGAGATGCATCCATACCTGATTTACCTTCTTCCCATTGTGCAGGACAAACTTCACCGTTCTTCTCGTGGAAGTTTAGTGCGTCTACCATGCGTAGCATTTCGTCGATGTTACGACCTAGTGGAAGATCGTTAACTACTTGGTGACGTACAAGGCCGTCAGCGTCGATTAGGAAAGAACCACGGAAAGCAACGCCTGCTTCTGGGTGCTCAACATCGTATGCTTTGCAGATCTCGTGCTTAACGTCAGCAACTAGAGGGTATTTAACTTGACCGATACCGCCATCAGCGATAGCAGTGTTACGCCATGCGTTGTGAGAGAATTGAGAATCGATAGAAACACCGATTACTTCAACGCCTTTAGCTTGGAAATCTTCAAGACGGTTGTCGAAAGCGATTAGCTCTGAAGGACAAACGAAAGTGAAGTCTAGTGGGTAGAAGAAAACTACAGCTTTCTTACCTTTAGTGAATTCTGCGAAGTTGAAGTTATCAACGATCTCACCGTTACCTAGAACAGCTGCTGCAGTAAAGTCAGGGGCTTGACGACCTACTAGTACCATTTTGGAATCTCCTAAAAAATTAGTTGGCCCAACACATCTTTGTTTGGGCTCCGTTTCTACGGGACAAACTATAGTACAATCGGTACTATAGAAAAAAGCGAATTAAATAGATTAAGTTAATCGAAAAAAGCGATAAGCTTATTCTTTGTCCTGTCCTTAGGTCGAATGACCTTTACCTAACTTATCCTACTCATATTACAAAGTAATTTCATGAATAAATGGCCAAGTCTTAAGCAACTTCACTATCTTGTTACTCTTCACGAAACTCGTCATTTCAGTGATGCCGCAGATCGCTGTTTCGTCAGTCAATCTACGCTAAGTAAAGGCATTCAAAACCTAGAAGAGCTGATTGGTTGCCCGCTTTATGAGAAGAAAGATAAAAAGAGCCCGCTAGTTTTCACGCAAGCAGGTGAGCTGGTGGTCAAGCACGGTCGAGAGCTACTAGCGAAAGGACAAGATCTCGTAGAGCTTGGAAATCTATGTAACGGGGATGCGATGCAAGGGCAGCTGCGAGTCGGGTGTATTCCTACTATAGCGCCGTTCCTTTTGTGCGATTTGGTACAGGAAGCCAACCAGCGCTTTCCACAATTAAATTTGCTGTTACGTGAAGACACAACGACCAACCTATTGGCTGCGCTGCGTCATGGAGACTTAGATGTGCTGATTCTGGCTTTGCCTGTCGATATCGACAATATGGAAAGCCAAGTTGTTGGGCAAGACCCTTTCCGGATGGTGATCAGTCGCAATCAAGCTGATGGTATTCGCGTTCCGATCAAATACGATGACCTGCCAGACGAATCTGTATTTTTGTTGGAGAACGAGCATTGCTTAACCGAGCATGCTGTGTCGGCTTGTAAGTTAACGGATAAAGAGAAGATCAACCCGTTCACTGCGACGAGCCTTCACACATTGGTGCAAATGGTGGCCAATGGTTTAGGAACCACCTTTATTCCGCAAATGGCGATCGACCACGGTTTATTGGAAAAACAGAATCTCGTTGTGATCGATCCTCCTGGTCAGCAGGCCTACCGAGATATTGGCCTTGTCTGGCGACCAAGCTCTTCGCGTCGTGAGACATTCCATCAATTAGCGGATGTGGTATCTGAGCTTCTATAATAATCCGCTGCGACAACAATCCCTCTGAGCGGCTGAATTGGCCGCTCTTCTTTATATCAATTCCGAGCGTTACTCTACTTCTGCTTCTTCTGGCTCTACTTCTTCTTGCAGCTCCAGTAAATTGATCGCTATCGTGACAAAATCGCTGTCTGTAATAATGCCTACTAGTTCGTGGTTTTCTACGACAGGTAAACAGCCCACTTTATGTTTCTGCATGTAGATAGCCGATTCTTTTAATCCTGCACGCGGCTCTACCGACATAACACTTTTGTGCATGATGTCGTTGAGGGGAGTAGCAAGAGTAAAAGATTGAGCTTGTGGGATGTTTTGTAGGCTGGATTCTTGAGCGGCGAGAACGTCTCGTTGTGTGACGACACCTAGTAGTTGCCTGTCGGAATCGACGACCGGAATATGGCGGATATCAAGTGCTTCCATCATGTGCTTAGCATCGGCCAGTGAGTGTGAGCGCAATAGGGTATGAGGGTTGCGAGTCATCATATCTTCAACCTTGATCATACGAACCTCCTTCTTTTTTATTTGTTGCTATTACTATAGTTTTTTATCCAAAAAATAACTGAGATCTGACGCATTCTTGGGTGAGTTTTATGCAACTAATTCTTTAGCTTGAGGAGGTGAATCAGTCGCATTATTTTACGCCTCTTTACAATAATCCAGTGCTGTAAACCTTGCTATTGCGGCTCGTGTGCCTATACTAGCCCACTGCGAAATTTTTAGTCGTGTTTGCGATGTGTTTCTGGTAACGATTGACTTACCGTAACGATTATCCAGCAACTACGATTTATGATTCGTCAACGGCACAAATCTCATCAACTAAGACAAGACTAGACACATGCAAGTTTCAGATTTTCACTTTGACCTACCAGATGAACTCATTGCTCGCTACCCTCAAGAGGAGCGTACAGCAAGCCGCCTGCTTAAATTAGATGGCAACAGCGGTAACCTAGCTGATGGTTCGTTTAAAGACGTTTTAGACTTGGTTGAGCCAGGCGATCTTGTTGTTTTCAATAACACTCGAGTGATTCCAGCTCGTGTATTTGGTCGCAAGGCATCAGGCGGTAAGCTTGAAGTGCTGGTTGAACGTATGCTTGATGAGAAAAGCATTCTTGCGCATGTTCGTTGTTCTAAATCACCGAAGCCGGGTACCAAGTTGTTCCTTGGTGAGAACGATGAATATGAAGCTGAAATGGTGGCGCGTCACGATGCGTTATTCGAAATCCATTTCACATCTGATCAAAGCGTTTTAGAGATTCTTAACAGTGTTGGTCACATGCCACTGCCTCCTTACATCGATCGTCCTGATGAAGATGCAGATAAAGAGCGCTACCAGACTGTCTATAATGAAAAGCCGGGTGCGGTTGCAGCGCCAACAGCAGGCCTTCACTTTGATGACAAGCTAATGGCTGACATGAAAGAAAAAGGTGTTGAGTTTGCTTACGTGACGCTTCATGTTGGTGCTGGTACGTTCCAGCCAGTAAAAGTTGATAATATTAACGATCACCACATGCATGCTGAGTACGTTGAAGTGCCGCAAGAAGTGGTTGACGCCGTAGCTGCAGCAAAAGCCCGTGGCGGCCGTATTATTGCTGTTGGTACAACATCAGTACGCTCACTAGAAAGTGCAGCTCAAGATGCATTGAAGAAAGGCACTGAGCTCGTTCCTTTCTTTGGTGATACAGAAATCTTCATCTTCCCTGGCTATGAATACCAGTTGGTGGATTGCTTGATTACCAACTTCCACTTGCCAGAATCAACACTGATTATGTTGGTGAGTGCATTTGCAGGTTACGACAACGTGATGGGCGCATACGATCACGCAGTGAAGAGCGAATATCGTTTCTTCAGCTACGGTGATGCCATGTTCATCAATAAGAAAACAAGCTAATTTAAGCTAGTTATAAACGATATACATTAGAATTTACGGGTGCTAGCAGTAAGCTAGGAGTCGGGCAGGGTGTCTGTCTAATCTCTCGCAAGGAATACGCGACCGCTCCTCATAGAACCCACTAGACTGAACTTTTGTTTGGCCTAAGGTTCTGAATTAACAGTCAGATTGTTTCTCTGGCATATTGGAGGCTTCGTGAAATTAAAATACGAACTTAAAAAAACTAATAGCGGCGCACGTCGTGGTCAACTTCAGTTTGAACGCGGTACCGTTGAAACCCCAGCATTCATGCCTGTAGGTACTTACGGTACTGTTAAAGGTATGACACCTGAAGAAGTAAAAGACACAGGTGCTGAAATCCTATTAGGTAACACATTCCACCTATGGCTACGTCCTGGTCAAGAAATCATGAAAATGCACGGTGACCTGCACGATTTCATGAACTGGCACGGTCCTATCCTGACTGATTCAGGCGGCTTTCAAGTATTCAGCCTAGGTGCAATGCGTAAAATCACTGAAGAGGGTGTTCATTTCCGTAACCCTGTAAACGGTGACAAGATCTTCATGGACGCTGAGAAGTCTATGGAAATCCAAAAAGATTTAGGTTCAGACATCGTAATGATCTTCGATGAGTGTACGCCTTACCCTGCGACACACAAAGAAGCAAAAGACTCAATGGAGATGTCTCTTCGTTGGGCTGAGCGTTCACGTAACCACTTCGACAAACTTGAAAACCCGAACTCACTGTTCGGTATCGTTCAAGGTGGCGTGTACGAAGACCTTCGTGATGTATCCGTTAAAGGCCTAACAGAAATTGGTTTTGACGGTTACGCAGTAGGTGGCCTAGCAGTAGGCGAACCAAAAGAAGATATGCACCGCATTCTTGAGCACACATGTCCTCAACTGCCAGAAGATAAGCCACGTTACCTAATGGGCGTAGGCAAACCGGAAGACTTGGTTGAAGGTGTTCGCCGTGGTATCGACATGTTTGACTGTGTAATGCCAACGCGAAATGCACGTAACGGCCACCTGTTTGTGACTGAAGGTGTGATCAAGATCCGTAATGCGAAGCATAAAACCGATACAACACCACTAGATTCAGAGTGTGACTGTTACACTTGTAAGAACTACAGCAAGTCGTACTTACACCATTTGGATCGTTGTAACGAAATCCTAGGTGCTCGACTGAACACGATTCATAACCTGCGTTTCTACCAACGAGTAATGTCAGACATTCGTCAGTCTATCGATGAAGACCGCTTTGAAGAGTTCGTTGCAGAGTTCTACGCAAGAATGGGGCGTGAAGTGCCACCACTAGGTAAAGAATCTTAGTATTTCTTTTTTGCGAGCCCTATCTCTCTTCCGAGTGATGGGGCTTGAAAATAAAGGGATGCGACCCAATTAGACAAACAATTACGAAAATATAAATAGAGGATGTTTTAAATGTTTATTTCTCAAGCTCACGCAGCAGCAGAAGGTGCACCAGCAGGCGGCGGTTTCGAAATGCTTATCATGCTAGGTATGTTCGCTGTGATCTTCTACTTCATGATCTACCGTCCACAAGCTAAGCGTGTTAAAGAGCACAAGAACCTTATGTCTTCTATGGGCAAAGGTGATGAAGTTCTTACAAGCGGCGGCCTAATTGGCAAGATCACTAAGATTGCAGAAGACAGCGACTACGTTGCTATCGAACTGAATGCAAACAACGAAGTAGTTATCAAGAAAGACTTCGTTACAGCAGTGCTACCAAAAGGTACTCTGAAATCTCTATAAACAGCTAGAGGATCCTCGCTGTGCTAAACCGTTACCCGTTATGGAAGTACCTGATGGTGGTGTTTACTATCGCCATCGCTGCGTTGTACGCACTTCCGAATATATACGGTGAAGATCCGGCAGTTCAAGTTACAGGGGCGCGCGGCGCCTCTGTAGATATGTCTACGCTGGATGCTGTCACCAATGCTCTTGAAGCTGAAAACCTTTCTACTAAATCCGTTGCTCTAGAAAACGGTTCCATTCTTGTTCGCTTTAACGATACAGACTCTCAAATTAGTGCTCGTGATGTCATCACTGAAGCATTAGATGAAGACGTAATCGTTGCTTTAAACTTAGCTGCTTCAACTCCTGATTGGCTTGAATCTATTGGTGCTGCACCAATGAAGCTTGGTCTTGACCTACGTGGTGGTGTTCACTTCTTGATGGAAGTGGATATGGACGCTGCGATGCAAAAGCTGGTTGGCCAACAAGAAGAAGCGTTCCGTAGCGAACTTCGTGAAGAAAAAATCCGTTACCGTGCAATTCGCCCATCTGGTAAAGATGCGGTTGAAGTGATTCTACGTAACGCCGAGCAGCTTGCTGAAGCGAAATCGCTACTGCAATCTAAGCACCAAGACATGACGTTTGTAGATTCTGAATCTAATGGTCGTTTTTCTTTGGTTGCTAGCTTCACAGAGGCTCGTCTTCAAGAAATCCGCAACTATGCGGTAGAGCAAAACATTACCATTCTACGTAACCGTGTTAACGAACTTGGTGTTGCTGAACCTTTGGTTCAACGTCAAGGCTCTAGCCGTATCGTAGTGGAATTGCCTGGTGTTCAAGACACGGCTCGCGCTAAAGAAATTCTTGGTGCTACCGCGACGCTTGAGTTCCGTGAAGTGGATAGCAGTGCTGACTTAGCCGCTGCCGCTTCTGGTCGTGCCCCTGCGGGTAGCGAAATCAAGCAAGATCGTGATGGTCGTCCTGTGGTACTTAAGAAGCGCGTTATTCTAGGCGGCTCAAGTATTACTGATGCAAGCTCAAGTGTTGATGAATATGGTCGTCCTCAAGTTAACATCTCGCTAGACAGCGAAGGTGGTAGCAAGATGTCTGCATTCTCTCGTCAGAATATCGGTAAGCTAATGGCAACGGTATTTGCAGAGTACAAAGACAGCGGTCGTAAAACACCGGAAGGTCGAGTTATCTTGAGTAAGCACGAAGAAGTGATTAACCAAGCGACGATTCAATCTGCACTTGGTCGTAACTTCCGTATTACTGGTATTGATTCAACAGCTGAAGCTCATAACTTGGCACTTCTACTTCGTGCTGGTGCATTGATTGCGCCTATCTCGATTGTAGAAGAACGTACCATTGGTCCATCTATGGGGCAGCAAAACATCGATATGGGTATCATGGCGATGGTTTGGGGTATGGCTGCGGTTATGTTATTCACGCTGCTTTACTACCGTAGCTTTGGTCTGATTGCGAACGTTGCGCTAATGGCTAACTTGGTGTTGATTATCGGTGTGATGTCGATGATCCCGGGGGCTACCATGACCCTGCCAGGTATTGCCGGTATCGTATTAACGGTCGGTATGGCGGTCGATGCGAACGTTCTGATCTTTGAGCGTATACGTGAAGAGCTTCGAGATGGACGCAGTCCACAACAAGCGATTCACCAAGGTTACGCGAACGCATTCAGCACAATCGCCGATGCCAACATCACCACACTACTAACAGCAATCATTCTATTTGCTGTGGGTACGGGTGCTATCAAAGGCTTCGCGGTAACGCTGTCTATCGGTATCTTGACTTCAATGTTTACAGCTATTATCGGAACACGTTGTATCGTGAACCTGATGTATGGCGGCAAACGCGTTAAAAAACTGTCGATCTAAGGCTAGGAATTAATATGTTTCAGATTCTAAAAGCAGACAAAATGATCGACTTTATGCGTTGGTCAAAGGTTGCCTTTGTTTTTTCTATCTTGATGATTGGTACTGCTATCTTCACCCTAACAACGAAATCGTTGAACTGGGGTCTAGATTTTACTGGCGGTACTCTGATTGAAGTTGGTTTTGAACAACCGGCACACCTTCCTGATATTCGTAGTGCACTAGAAGCCGAAGGCTTTGGTGATGCAACGGTACAGAACTTCGGTTCAGCTCGTGATGTGATGGTTCGTTTACGTCCACGTGATGGCGTAGCGGGCGAAACGCTTGGTAACCAAATCCTTTCTGCTATTGAGAATGGTACTGGTGAGCAAGTTGAAATGCGTCGTATCGAGTTCGTTGGTCCTAACGTGGGTGACGAATTAACAGAAGCGGGTGGCCTTGCTATCCTAGTTTCTCTTATCTGTATCTTGATCTACGTATCAGTGCGATTTGAATGGCGTTTGGCTGCGGGTGCAGTATTAGCACTGGCGCACGACGTTATCATCACTCTGGGTGTGTTCTCTCTAATGCAAATTGAGGTCGACCTTACCATCGTAGCAGCCTTGCTAACGGTCGTCGGTTACTCCCTCAACGATACCATTGTTGTATTCGACCGTATCCGTGAGAACTTCCGTAAGATGCGTAAGGGTGAAGCACCTGAAGTACTGAACAGCTCAATCACACAAACATTGAGCCGTACATTGATCACTTCTGGTACCACGTTATTCGTAGTTATCGCACTGTTCGTTCAGGGCGGCGCTATGATTCACGGCTTCGCGACTGCACTTCTACTGGGTATTACGGTTGGTACTTACTCTTCTATCTACGTTGCATCTGCACTGGCTATGAAGTTAGGTATTACGCGTGAACACCTAATGCCACCACAAGTGGACAAAGAAGGTGAAGAGTTTGACGAGATGCCTTAGGCCTTGGCTTAATAAGTTTCGCTAAACCAAAAAAACCGCTAGGCAACTAGCGGTTTTTTTACGTCTGTATTCTAGGGAAGCTCAATACAATTTAGCGTTGAAGTATGTTGAACTTCATTTCACTAAGAGACATCCTGATCGTATCTCGTATCTCGTA
>NZ_JBFRTQ010000193.1:0-380 GCF_041474195.1 Vibrio sp. 10N.222.52.C3
ATGTATATAAGTATATAATTCAGAAAAAATATTTAATTTTGCAAACTCACCAGTGCTAAATCCATTCCATCCATAAGGAAAGTTATTGGCTAATATTGCGGGTAGATTGGAAATTTTACTTGTTAAATCTATTATAAATTCGGCATTAAATGAAGTCACTTCATTAGGACTGTGTATTTTATATTCATTGATATACGAGTGTTGTATACTCGAAATACTACCAAGGTCTTTTAAAATTCCAGCGTATTTATTAAATATGATTAAAGAATCAGTATTCAATATTAAATCAGAACTTGTAAATTCACCTTCCCCCCTTAAATTAAAAAGGATGCCTTTTATTTGACTAATATCAAAATTACCCTTTAACATTTTGACAAGGC
>NZ_JBFRTQ010000194.1:0-3345 GCF_041474195.1 Vibrio sp. 10N.222.52.C3
GTATTGTTTTGTCCAGAATTAAATTGTTAAGAGTCAAATAATGAATAAAAATAAATGTGGAATAGTGACATATCATCGTGCTCATAACTATGGTGCGCTACTCCAAGCGTATGCGTTGAAAGAGTCTCTAAAAAAATTAAGTTATGACCCCGTTTTTATTGATTATCAACCGGAATCGATAAGTCGAGGATATAATCTATATCCAAGTTTCCCTAAAAGTATTACTACCTCTAATCTTATTAGATATGTTAAAGATCTAGCTCACTTAATCCTTGATTACAAGAGAAAAAAGATTAGATTTCTAGCTTTTGAAAAATTTATTAAAGAAGAAATCAATGTTCACGAACCAAAAGGTGAATTCAATTATTTATTTCTAGGGAGTGACCAAATTTGGAATGCTTCATACACCAATGGTGTAGATAAACATTACTATGGCATTTTTGAAGACTTGAGTTCAGTTCATACAATTTCTTACGCTGCTAGTATGGGGACGTCTAACCTAAATGCTGGAGAAGAGCGTGACTTCATCAAGTATTTAGAAAACTTAGATGGCATTGGTGTACGTGAAGGCGAACTTTCAGATTATATTAGTTCTATTAGTCAAATGAGAGCAGAAGTTAACCTAGATCCAACATTGCTACTTTCCAAGCGTGAGTGGTTATCATTGGCTGAGAGCGCTTCATTTCGCCTACCAGAGGAGCCTTACCTGCTAATTTATGAGGTTCATGGGCATAAGTTGACTCAACAAGTAAGTGATATGATATCAAGTCAGTTAGGTTTAAAAGTAATATATTTATCATCTAGGACTGACTGTTATACTAGAAAGGACAGTGTAACGGGGGCCTCTCCAAATGATTTTATTAAGCTATTTACAAACGCTAGTTTCATTATTACAACATCTTTTCATGGAACTGTTTTCTCTATAATCAACGAAGTTCCCTTTTTTACAATAAAGTTTAATAATGACACAGATCTTAGAAGTGAATCCTTATTACGAAAAGTAGAACTTTCAGAAAGGCATATCGAAAGCTTATCAGATATCGATCTTAAAAAAATATCTCTTAATTTTGAAAATAGTAATACACTACTAGATAAATATCGAAAGAAATCTATTGATTTTCTCAGAAGTTACAAGAGAGGCTAGAAATGAAAACTGTATTGTTTGTATTTCATGACTCTAAGCCTAGAAGCGGAGCTACGGCTTCAATGTTGGATATAATAGATAACCTCTTAATAAAAGAAGATATTAAGCTTCTCGCTTTAATTCCGAAAACTAACGATGGCTTACGTGATTTATTAGAAAAAAAGAATATAGAATCCATCGAATCTAGAATTTATGGAGGGCGTCATCCGTTAACTGAACGAAATTTAGAAGCTCTAACGTATAGATTTAAAGGGTTATTGAAATCGCTTGTTACGTATTTTTCAGTGCTAAGTATCTTAACTAAAGTAAATACTCTTAAAGTTGATGTGATCTATTCTAATTCTTCAGATAATTATGCGGGTTATTTCTTAAGTAAGTTACTGAGAATCAAACATATTTGGCATGTAAGAGAGTTCGGTATTGAAGACCAAAATTGTAAACATGCGATTGGAGAGAAAAAGTTTCACAAGTGGTTGAACTCATCAGAGAAAGTAATTGTAATATCGAAGGCTCTCAAAGGTAAATTAGCCAAGCATGTCGATGCTCAAAAGCTTTGTTTAGTTTACGACGATGTTAAATTTCCTAGCGTTGAATTGACCGAGTCAAAGAATTATGGTCCTTTACTTAAGCTACTAATTGTGGGAACCATTTCTGAAGGTAAAGGCCAGAAGTTTGTAATCGACGTGGTAAACTTGTTAAATAGTACTGGAGTTCACTGTACTCTTTCGATAGCTGGAGATATTGATTCTAGTTATGCAAAGTATCTTATTGATTATGTGAGAAAAAACAACATAAGTAATATCTCATTTCTTGGCTTTAGAGAAGATATAGATTCATTGAGAGGAAGTTATGATATTGGTATCGTTGCATCTAGAGCAGAAGCTTTTGGTCGAGTTACTATTGAGGGGATGTCGGCAGGTTTAGTTATGGTGGCCAGTAACGCGGGAGCTAACCCTGAATTAATTTCTGATAGAGAGAATGGATTCCTATATGAAGAAAATAATACTGAGTCTTTATCTAACGTTATCTCGTATATATCTAAACATAAAGATACTTTGAACGATATTCGAGATAATGCTTTTCAGTTTTCCAAAAGGTTTGACTCTGGGGTTTCGAGTCAAAATATTTTTAATATAATAAAGAACTTATAATCAAGTTATGTCAAAAAACGTACTATCTATCGTAATTTGCTACTATCCAAATATAGAACATTTGGTTTCTATGTGTGAAGTGTTGGGACACTCTTCTGATGTCCTAATTATCGATAATACTCCGGAAATTGTTGATTTGTCTAGACTCAATGTAGAAGTTATTTCAAATGGTGAAAATCTAGGTATAGCCGAGGCTCAAAATATTGGCTTTAGAGTATCATTACAGCGGGGTTATAAGTACTCTATATTGTTTGATCAAGATAGTAATGTCCCAGAGACTATGTTGAATAACTTGACAGCTAAACTTGATAACACTCCGAAAGCTGCTTGTATAGGTCCAAGAGTTTATGACTTAAATTGTTCTAAAGAAATGCGTTCACGTGTAATGCTCAATGTTGAACAAGAGGATAACCTTACAAAAGTTAATCAAATCATAGCTTCAGGAAAATTGATTAATAACAATGCTCTAAATGTCATAGGTTTAATGGAAAGCAGTCTTTTTATCGATGCAGTAGATCATGAATGGTGTTGGAGAGCAATTAGTAAAGGGTATGATGTATATATTGACGAAGATACGGTAATGCAACACGTGCTTGGCGAGAGCTCTTTTGATTTTAAGCTATTTAGACTAACGGAGAGCTCACCTGTTAGGACTTATTACATACTACGTAACTATTTACTATTAGTAAAAAGGGGTTATGTCCCATTGTATTGGAAACTAAGAAATTTGGTGATAATACCAACTTCTATCTTGTTAAGTTTACTATTGTTTAAAGGTAGAGTAAGTAGGTTTAAAAATGTGATACTTGCTATCAAAGATGGCCTCATGGGTAAGGCCGGCAAGCTAAATGTCAACTAAGTCATTTGAAGTCAAGAAAAGTATTTTGGCCTTACTATATTTTTTCCTTTGTTTTGTTCTTACGAGACAATTTCCACTATCACTTTATATGCCATCAGCGCTGTCTTTGTCATTGATAGGTTTTCTCGTTGGTTTTATTTTTCTATATATTAGTAAAATAAAACTAGACCATCGTTTCGTATTGATAATAG
>NZ_JBFRTQ010000195.1:0-1223 GCF_041474195.1 Vibrio sp. 10N.222.52.C3
CCAACGTCTTCTCCAAGCTCTGTCATCTCTTTTCTGAAACGAATGCTATCTTCTAATGTAGTACCGTACTTCCTTTTAAGGTGGGCACGTAGGTCTTCACCTTCAAGCGGCATATCTGGATTTAACTGAAAAGGTTGCCACTCAATCTCAATGCGATCTTCTATACCAAGCTCTTTTATCGCGGTATTTAAACGCTTATAACCGATAATACACCAAGGACAAATCACATCTGACACTATATCCAATTTGATTTTCTTATTCATATTTAACTCTTTTTATCAAGCGTTTAGTTTCAATTTTATTTCATTAAATAACACTAAGCAGAATCCAAATTGTTTATTATTCGGTATCCTGCTCATTTTCACCGTAGAGAGTTGCGGTTCTATATTTTTTGCTCACAAAGCTGAATTGTTGGAACGGTATTAGTGAAGTTCGGTACATCAGCTTTTATCTTCTCTGCATTTGGGCCAAATGCCGTTTGAAATGACTCTATAGATTCAAATGAAATTGTACTAATCGCCACATATGCCGCTGCTTCACCAGGAACAACACTTGTTAGCCCTGCATCTACTGTCGCCCCTTTTAGTGCGTCTCCCAGAAGCTCTCCTATCATAGGAACATGTTTGTTGCAGTAGTAATCAAAATCAAAAATCACATCATCGTTATTTGGGTATATTACGTATACTTTAATCATTGCTTTTTCCCTTTTTCCCTTTTTCTTTCACTAAAGTTTTAAACTGTTGGGGGTTACATTTTGTTCTTGGGCATTGCTTTTCCAATCATTGATTCACCCATTATTGCCTGCTTTTGGTGGGAGATGATCCCAGAAAGAATAGCGGTCATTCGATTACGTTTACCTGGAACCACAACTGCTTTTCTACCCAAACCATTGATAGCTATTTCTGCTACTTCCGCTGGATCTTTTGCAACCATTGGTAGTTTTGACCAGTCAACACCATTATCAGCAGTCATCGGTGTAGTTGTTAACCCAGGAGAAAGAACCGTTACATCAATACCTTTGGGTTTAAGTTCGCCATGAAGAGATGCACCTAGCTGAAGAACATAGGCTTTGGTACCTGCATAATTTGAAAAATATGGGGAAACCATATGACCAGAAAGACTTGATACCATTAAAATGCCGCCTCTTTTTCTTTCGATCATCGCTGGTGTAAAGTGGTGAGTCAGTTGCAATACAGAGGTAACGTTAAGCTGTATCATCTTCA
>NZ_JBFRTQ010000196.1:0-979 GCF_041474195.1 Vibrio sp. 10N.222.52.C3
CAATATCCAATTTGATTTTCATATTCATATTTAACTCTTTTTATCAAGCGTTTAGCTTCAATTTTTTTCATTAAATAACACTAAGCAGAACCCAAATTGTTTATTATTCGGTATCCTGCTCATTTTCACCGTAGAGAGTTGCGGTTCTATATTTTTTGCTCACAAAGCTGAATTGATGGAACGGTATTAGTGAAGTTCGGTACATCAGCTTTTATCTTGTCTGCATTTGGGCCAAATGCCGTTTGAAATGACTCTATAGATTCAAATGAAATTGTACTAATCGCCACATATGCCGCTGCTTCACTAGGAACAACACTTGCTAACCCTGCATCTACTGTCGCCCCTTTTAGTGCGTCTCCCAGAAGCTCTCCTATCATAGGAACATGTTTGTTGCAGTAATAATCAAAATCAAAAATCACATCATCGTTATTTGGGTATATTACGTATACTTTAATCATTGCTTTTTTCCTTTTTCTTTCACTAAAGTTTTAAACTGTTGGGGGTTACATTTTGTTATTGGGCATTGCTTTTCCAATCATTGATTCACCCATTATTGCCTGCTTTTGGTGGGGGATGATCCCAGAAAGAATAGCGGTCATTCGATTACGTTTACCTGGAACCACAACTGCTTTTCTACCCAAACCATTGATAGCTATTTCTGCTACTTCCGCTGGATCTTTTGCAACCATTGGTAATTTTGACCAGTCAACACCATTATCAGCTGTCATCGGTGTAGTTGTTAACCCAGGAGAAAGAACCGTTACATCAATACCTTTGGGTTTAAGTTCGCCATGAAGAGATGCACCTAGCTGAAGAACGTAGGCTTTGGTACCTGCATAATTTGAAAAATATGGGGAAACCATATGACCAGAAAGACTTGATACCATTAAAATACCGCCTCTTTTTCTTTCGATCATTGTTGGTGTAAAGTGGTGAGTCAGTTGCAACACAGAGCTAACATTAAGCTGTATCATCTTCA
>NZ_JBFRTQ010000197.1:0-16983 GCF_041474195.1 Vibrio sp. 10N.222.52.C3
CTCTGGCTCTGGCTCTGGCAAGGATTCAACGACATCTTCAAGCTGATCGCTACCTTGGATTTTCGGTTCAAAGTCAAAATCAGAGTCAATGTTCGCTGGCGACTCTACATCGTCGATGGCTTCAGCTAACCAGTCTTCAAACGTTTCTTCTTCATCTTCAGAGATATCGTTCAAAGACGATGGCGAAGCTTGCTCTTGTACGTCGGCTTCTTTCGGCTCTGGTTCTTGTTGTGCGGTTTCTTCTTTAACTCGCTCTTCAAAATCTGGTTTGTCAAAATCAGAATTCTCAGATAACAGCGAGTCGATATCCAGTTCATCATCTTCAACCGATGATGCGGTTTCTTGCGCTGATACTTCGTCGCTGTCTAAAAGAGACGCTTGCTCTGGTTCAACCGTATTGTCAATTGATGGTTCAACAGGCTCTTCTATTGCTGGCAACAAATCATTGTCATCAGAAGTCATTAACTCATCAATCAACGCTTCGTCTGTTGTTTCTAGCGAGTCATCAAGCAAAGCATCCGTTGCCGGTGCGACACCGAACAAATCATCGATAAAACCATCACGATTAAAGGCTTCATCATTTTCTGGCTTAATGTCAGAACTTTCTTGAGTCATTTCAGAATCTAACGATTCATCAGTAACGACTTCAGGTTGTGGTGTTTCACTAATGTCCGGATCTTGCTCAGGCTCACCTTCAGAGGTTAACGGAGTAAGCTCAACGTCTGAGTCCTTTTCAGGCTCCTCATTGGCGTTGTCCAAACCAAAGGCTGCGTCTAACTCTTTATCAAACGTCTTATCTTCAGATTCAAGCTCGTCTTCAATGCCACTTGTCAGTAAGTCATCAAATGGGTCTAGAGATTCTGATTTTGATGCATCCGCTAAAAGCTCATCATCTGACAATTCACTATCAAGGAAATCATCCAATAAGTCGGTACTTTCGGCGTCGAGTTCGAAATCATCCTCGTCAGAGTCACCTATTAATTCATCCAAGGTTTCCGTGCTGTCTTCTGCGATGTTGAGGTCATCATCGGTCGATAAACCAGAAAGCTCTTCAAGCTCAGACAGAGAATCAAAGCCAAGAGGTTCGCTTTCAGACTCATCATCCGAATCGTCCCCTAGCATCTCATCAAGAAGGTCTGTCGAGTTACTTAGGTCTACGTCATCGCCTGCCAGTTGCTCATCAAGCAGATCAACGCTGTCTTGAGGTTCTTCATTTACGATGGGCTTATCGAACTGAGACAGAATGTTTTCGATATCATCATCAGACGCCAAACCACTGTTTAGGTTAGTGGCAATCCCATCGTCGCTATCGAGGTTGAAAGGGTCATTCGCTTGATCGTTCTGAGCAGCAACTTGGGCAAAGATGTCATCAATATCATCATTCGCTGTCGGTGAAGCTGGCTCAGGGGACTGTTGTTCAGAGATTAGAGCATCAATATCAAAATCGTCATTGCTCAAATCAACAGGCTTAGTCTCACTTTGTTGCTCAGAGATAAGCGCATCGATGTCAAAATCATCGCTTGCTGGTGTTTCAGTGCTAGAAGGCGAATCACTTTGCTCTTCCGAAATCAGAGCATCAATATCGAAGCTGTCGTCATCTTCGTCATCAAGAGCAAACAGATCATCTAATAAAGATTGGTCTAGCTCGTTGGAACCGAGATCTTCAGTTTCAGACTCTTGAGATAGTAAAGCTTCAATGTCATCAGCAGACATTGCGTTATCATCAGAAAGATCAAAGTCGACATCATCAGTATCGACGGCGCTTTCCGCTGTTTTGTCTAGCGCACGTTCCATCTCTTCAAGGCCAAGCGCTTTCTCTTCGCCATTAACACTAATGCCGTTGCTGCTGTCTAAATCTAGATCGTCGAAGTTGGTGTCTAAATCACCGTTTTCGCCAATGCTAGCAAATGGGTCATCGTCTTCACCATCTAGATTGAAATCGAGATCAGATTCATCTAAACCAGCAAAGACATCATCCTCTTCGGCTAGCGCTTGATCGTCAAACAGCTTGTTGGCGTCATCTTCCGTACCAAACAAGTCATCATCTAAAGACAGCTCGTTAAGGTCGTCCATCTCGTCGCCCAATGTAATAGGTGCAACGGTACTTGGTTCTGGCTGGAGCGGTTGTTCTTGAGTCGTCTGCTGTTGCTCATCATTTTTAGAACGACGGCCTAACAGCATCACAACGATCAAACCAATGAGCAGACCTGGAATAATCGCAAGAGCCGCCACTAACCAACCATTCGATAACAGTTCGTCCATGACACTTGGTGCCATCTTTTCAATTTCGGCGTTCTTTCTACGCTCTTCATCAAGCAGCTTTTCCACTTCGCTACGAATGCGGTCTTCATCACCGAGCTCTGTTTTTAGCTCATCCACTTCCGATTGAACATTCGATAACATCAAACGAAGTTGGTGATTTTTCTCTTCAAGTGACAGCAGTTCAGTTTCTGAAAGCTCTAGCTGCTTCTCTAACTTGTTCATCTCTTGGGTTGGTGCAGATTGAGCTAGAGATGATTGAGTTGGAGACAATGGCTTTTTAGCAGTTTCAGTAGTGCTTACTTGCTTAGCAGGAGTAACATTTTTTGCATCAGAACTCGGCGCTTTGGGTTTTGAAGCGACAGGCTTACTTGCAGGAGCATCAAGCTTAGCAAGATGTGAGTTCATGATGTTGATAGCTTGCTGCGTCGAGCTTGCACGTGCTTGCTCTAAAGAAGGCACGCGTAGATTGCTCGCAGGCAGCAGGCTATGGATATTCTGGTTTTCAAACGCTTGTGGGTTTAAGCGATAAATAGCCAACAGAGTTTGTTGGACTGAAACGGAGTTATCAGGGCGTAACTTTGAGGCAATAGACCACAATGTTTCTGAGCCGCGAGTTGGACCATAGAAACGTGAAGGCTCAGCGCTATTTGATTGCGCTCTTTGAAGTGGTTCTGAAAACGTAGGCGCTGATTGTATCTGGCCATTAGGCCCTACAACTCGAATGGAATCTGCACGAACAACGGAAATCTGAGTCGCAATGATAAAGGCAAAAGGCATTAACCACGGCTTGAAAATTTGAAACATAAAAGGCTCAGCTAGGTGCTTAAATTCGGAAAAGTGATGATCTATTAAATATATCGGATAAATGACGTAAAACTATAGAGATGAAAACAAAAAATGTGTTGCAGCAACAATATTCGCAGCAATTTCACACAATTTGACTAACAATATTTTTAATCGATTAAAAAAGCCCCACTAAAGAGTGAGGCTTTTTTATCAAAGCAATAAAACTTAGAAGTAATCGCGAATCAGAACTTCAGCGATTTGAACTGCGTTTGTTGCTGCGCCTTTACGAACGTTATCAGCGACAACCCACATGTTTACGCCACTGTGATGGCTGATGTCGTTACGAATACGACCAACCATTACGTGGTCTTTACCACCTGCATCACGAACTTGAGTTGGGAAGTCTAGCGCTTGGAATACTTCAACACCTTCTGTGTTCTCTAGAAGCTGAACCACTTGCTCTGCACCGATTGGTGCGCGAGTTTCAATGTGTAGAGATTCTGCGTGACCGTAAAATACTGGTACGCGGACACAAGTCGGGTTCACTGTGATTGAAGAGTCAGCAAAGATTTTTTGAGTTTCCCAAACCATCTTCATCTCTTCACGCGTGTAGCCGTTCTCTGTAAATTCATCGATTTGAGGAATACAGTTGAAAGCGATTTGTTGTGAGAACGCTGAGTTTTCAGCTGGCATACCGTTAAGAAGCTTAGCCGTTTGACCCGCTAGCTCATCGATACCTGGCTTACCTGCACCAGACACAGATTGGTAAGTTGAAACGTTAATACGCTCAAGGCCCACTTCATCGTGAATTGGTTTTAGCGCTACTACCATTTGGATAGTCGAGCAGTTAGGGTTCGCGATGATGTTACGGTTACGGAACTCAGCAATCGCTTCAGGGTTCACTTCAGGCACAACCAGAGGAACATCGTATTCGTAACGGAAGCGTGATGTGTTATCGATGACAACCACACCTTCATCAGCCGCAATTGGAGCCCAACGCTCTGAAAGCTCGCTACCTGCAGAGAAAAACGCAATATGTACTTGAGACCAATCGAAGTCTTCTACGTTTTGTACTTGTATTGTTTTGCCGTTAAAACGGGAAGTTTTGCCTTCACTACGTTCACTTGCTAGTAAGTGCATTTCACCGACAGGGAATTTACGCTCTTTAAGTACTTCAAGAATGGTTTCACCAACCGCACCAGTCGCACCTAAAATAGCAATATTAAATTCTTGGCTCATTGTTTCTCTCTTTTATAAAGTTGGCTTTACCATAAAACCGAGTTTAGATAACGGCGTTAAATTACAAGATTCGTCGCCCGTTAACTCGACTGCACTGTACTCTCTGCGGTCCCAATATTCTTTACGCATCTTGTCAAAAGAACCCGGCGTAACGATATTGCGACGGAATAAGGCGTCGTCTTTGCGCACATCATAGATCAACTGAGTCAAATTGTGCAGTGTTGCTTCATCCCAAGCTCTATCTAATTTCATTTGAGGTACAGGCGCTGTCGGCAATAAGTCGCTTGCATACGCACGCTGTTCAGTACCTAAAAATTCACAATAACTGTTGAAGATCATCGTGGTACCACGCGCTTTACCTTCTAAACCGTAGCCCGCTACGTGAGGCGTTGCAAAAGCGAGTAACGGAAGAAGCTCAAAGTCGACTTCAGGTTCAAACTCAAACACATCAAGCACTGCAGTGAAACCATCGGCTTTTTGCAGGCGAGCTTTTAGCGCTTGGTTATCAACCACAGGACCGCGAGCTGCATTAATCAGGATTTGATCAGCACGTAAGTTGTTCAGCACTTGCTCACTGATCAAGTGATGCGTTGGATACTCACCCGTCTTAGTGATTGGCGTGTGTAATGTAATAACGTCTGATTGTTCAAGCAAAGTCTCTAACTCAGTAAATTCGCGAGTATCACCCTCTTGCTGTTTTAGAGGGTCGTTCAGCAGAACTTTGATACCAATACCTTCAAGGCACTTCGCTAAGTAACTGCCCACTTGACCACAGCCGATAATACCAACCGTTTTATCAAAAACAGAAAAGCCTTGTTGCTGCGCAAGCACCATCATCGCACTGAACGCGTACTCAGCAACACCCACCTTGTTACAACCAGGTGCCGCAGTAAAGAAAATGCCACGCTCTTTCATCAACTCTTGGTCAACGTGATCCATGCCAGCCGTCGCAGTACCAACAAACTTCAGCTTATTGGCTTTGCTGATCAATGACTCGTTTACCTTGGTAACAGAGCGAATCATCAATGCGTCTACGTCAACTAGGTCGTCAGCTGTTAATGTGCGACCAGACTTCATTGTCACTTCCCCTAGCTGGCTAAAAAGCGCTTCAGCGTAAGGCATATTTTCGTCGATTAAGATTTTCATTTGGCGAGTACTTTTGTTGGGGTCTATCGACCTAAATGTGAATTGAAATGATTGTGCAAAATTCCACACACGGTGTCGAGTAGCAATTGGAATACATTATAAATAAAGGGCTGAATCACTGAGTCTGCACAAACAACAGGCATAAGATTCCATACCCAAATCTCAAACGGCTAAAACGAAAAATGCCCGATTGAATAAACAATCGGGCAAACATCCAGAACAAAAGGATCCTATCTCGCTCTCCAGGAGACAGAGTCTTGCGTCTGTTCAACCAGTACTAACCAAAGTCAGTACTGGTCAAGCTCTGGAAACCTTTCAATCTCTAAACCCAGATTTAAAAACTATGTTCAAAAAACACGTTTACCAACCTGCGTCTAAAAACTTTGTTCTGATGGTCATTATTACTGGGTGACCTGTGCGTGTTGAATCGGCACTAGCGCAACCCTTTAACGATTAACCTTGTCTCTGTAACTCAAGCTTAAGTTAAGCTTGGTACTTTTTGATTACTAGCGTTGCGTTCGTACCGCCGAAACCAAAACTGTTAGACATAACTGTAGTTAGCTCTTGATCACGAGCTTCAGTTACGATGTCTAGGCCAGCAGCAGCTTCGTCTAGGTTCGAAACGTTAATGCTTGGAGCGATAAAGCCGTTATCTAGCATTAGCGTTGAGTAAATAGCTTCGTGTACGCCAGCAGCACCTAGAGCGTGACCTGTCATCGCTTTAGTTGCAGAAATTGCTGGGCTGTTGCCACCAAATACTTCTTGGATAGCGCCTAGCTCTTTAACGTCGCCAACTGGAGTTGAAGTACCGTGAGTGTTCACGTAATCAACGCCATCAACGTTTTGCATCGCCATCTTCATACAACGAACCGCACCTTCACCAGAAGGAGCAACCATGTCGTAGCCATCTGAAGTTGCGCCGTAGCCTACGATTTCACCGTAGATTTTTGCGCCACGAGCAACAGCGTGCTCAAGCTCTTCGATAACTAACATGCCGCCGCCACCAGAGATAACGAAACCATCACGGTCTGCATCGTAGGTACGAGAAGCCAGCTCTGGCGTGTCGTTGTACTTAGTAGAAAGTGCGCCCATTGCGTCGAACATCATAGTCAGAGACCAATCCAGTTCTTCACCGCCACCAGCGAATACAACGTCTTGCTTACCAAGTTGGATAAGCTCCATTGCGTGACCAATACAGTGTGCAGATGTCGCACATGCAGAGCTCATAGAGTAGTTCACACCACGGATTTTGAAAGGAGTTGCTAGACAAGCAGAAACCGTAGAAGCCATTGTACGTGGAACCATGTATGGACCAACGCGCTTCACGCCTTTCTCACGGATGATGTCTACCGCGTTTACTTGGTTTAGAGATGAAGCACCACCTGAACCCGCAACGATACCCGTGCGGTCATTAGATACTTGATCTTCAGTTAAGCCAGAATCAGCAATTGCTTGCTCCATTGAAAGATAAGCGAATGCCGCTGCATCACCCATAAAGCGCATTTTTTTGCGATCGATATGGTCAGCAGGGTTCATTTTTAGGTTACCCCATACTTGAGAGCGCAAGCCATTTTCCTTGAACTGCTCTGAAGCGGTAATACCAGATTTACCCTCTTTCAGTGATGCTAAAACTTCTTCGACGTTGTTACCGATACTTGAAACAATACCCATACCGGTGATTACGACTCGTTTCATGTGACATTCCTATAATTCTAAATTCAGCTAGATGATAACTAAGAAGCCTAACAAAAGTGGTCAGCTTTCCTAGAAATTCGTACAATCCCTACCAACATATCGCTTCAAATCACAAAATGATAGATTTTATGACTTCAATTACTAATGCAGAACTGGAATGGAATGAGTCTGGCACGCCAGTTTCAGACCAATTTGACGACGTTTACTTCTCCAATGTTAACGGTTTAGAAGAAACTCGCTACGTCTTTTTAAAGCAAAACCACCTTCCAGAGCGTTGGCTTGAACATGAACAACGCCGCTTTGTGATTGCTGAAACCGGCTTTGGCACAGGTTTGAACTTTCTTGCAGTTTGGCAATGGTTCGATGCTTTTCTTAAAGATAACCCACAAGCGATGACCAAAGAGTTACATTTCATCAGTTTTGAAAAATATCCTTTAAATAAAGAGGATCTGATCAAAGCACACCAATCGTGGCCAGAATTAGCCGAGTATGCGACGCAACTCCAAGAACACTACCCTATTGCTCTACCTGAATGTCACCGCATTGTGCTGGGCGACGGTGCAATCACGCTTGATTTGTGGTTTGGCGATATTAAAGATTGCATGCCCAACGTACCAACCCCGCGTGAAGGTTTGGTTGATGCTTGGTTCTTAGACGGTTTTGCTCCGAGCAAGAACCCAGAGATGTGGAATCAAAACCTATTCAACGGCATGGCTAAGCTCGCTAAGCAAGATTGTAGCTGCGCCACCTTCACCGCTGCTGGCTTTGTTCGCCGTGGCTTAATTGAAGCTGGCTTTGAAATGAAAAAGGTCAAAGGCTTTGGTACTAAGCGAGAAATGATCGCCGGCCGACTTGGCGAAAAGCACGCTCACACCAACATCAAACCTTGGTATGGCCTCGCTCAACACACTGAATCCCAAGACATTGCGATCATTGGTGGTGGTGTCGCCAGTGCTGCATTAGCCAAAACGCTAAGCCGTCGTGGTAAAAACATCACCCTTTATTGTGAACATCCACAAGCTGCGGGCAATGCCTCAGGTAACAACCAAGGTGCGATTTACCCGCTATTAAGCGAAGCGACCTCGAACGTGTCTCGCGTGTTTGGCCCGGGATTACTGTTTGCTCGTCAATTTATTAATCAAGCGGCTCAGTCTATTCAATTTGATCACAGTTGGTGTGGCGTGAACATCTTGATGTGGGATCAAGGCTCCACTAAAAAGCTCAACCGCATGTTGGAAGGCAACTTCCACACCGACCTGATTCAGCGTTTATCGCCAGAGCAAGCCAACGAAAAGATTGGCTTACCCGTCGATAAAGAGAGTGTTTACTTTCCGCTGGGTGGTTGGCTAAGCCCTCTGCAACTGACTCAAGGCTTGATTAGCAAGTTAGAAGAGAACAACCAAGTAAGCGCGCACTATCAACATCAAGTAACGCAACTTGAGTGGCTCGAAGCTGAACAACAATGGATACTGACGATGGATACACCTCAAGGTGAGATTCAAACCAAGCACGACCAAGTAGTTGTCGCAAACGGACACAAGTTCACTCAGTTTGAACAAACTCAGCCAGTACCACTGACTCCGGTTAAAGGCCAAGTGAGCCATATTCCGACCACGGAAAATCTCAGCCAGCTAAAAACCGTGTTGTGCTTTGATGGCTATTTGACGCCACAGAACCCCAACAATGGTCATCACTGTATTGGTGCGAACTACGACAAAACCAATATCGACCAAGAATTTGATATTGAGGTTCAGCAGCACAATGGCGAGCGCCTACATGGGTCACTACCAGACCAAGCATGGACAAAAGATGTCGATACCAGTGACAACTTAGCGCGCCAAGGTATCCGAAGCGTAAGCCGTGACCACCTTCCGTTTGTCGGAAACGTTGGTGACTTTGAAGCCATTAAGGAGCAGTACCAAGATCTCCACAACTTCAACCCGCAGCGTGACTCGGTTGAGGATGTAGAAACGATAACAAGCTTCCCTAACCTTTATTGCTTTATCGGACTGGGTTCACGTGGTTTGAGCTCTGCACCATTATTGGCTGAAGTATTAGCATCACAGATCTGTGGCGATCCGCTGCCCTTGCCTGTTGATGTGCTTGAGGCGATTCACCCAAGTCGAATGTGGGTACGCAGACTGCGTAAAGGTAAGGCATTAACGGCTGGATGGGTTGCTGACAAGCATTCTAAATCAAAGCCGTAGTTTCTAGTTCAGCTATTTTGAACATCTGAAATTTCTGAATATCTGAAACTAATAAGTTAAAAGCTAAAAAGCCCTACGTGACTAAGTTAAGTCGCTCGGGCTTTTTGTTATTCGTGTTGATCTAAACTGATGTTCTAAATGGAGCAGTATTTACAGCTTAGCAACCGCGTCTTTAATCTGTAGAGCAATCTCTTCGTTGCTGATAGAGCCCGACTCAAAATCAAAGTTATCGTAGAAGCTTGGTACTGAAACTGACGCTTGCACGTTGCCACCGAAGTAAGGTGCAGAACCTGTCGCTGCACCAAGTACCGTTTGTGCGCCACCAGGGCCCGGTGAAGTCGCTAGGTAAACCGCCGGCTTCTCGCCAAACACTGAACGCTCAATACGTGTCGCCCAGTCAAATAGGTTTTTATACGCTGCTGGGTAGTGACCATTGTGTTCTGCGAACGAGATAACAAACGCATCAGCTTCAGCTAGGTCGCGTAGGAATGCTTGAGCACCTTCCGCTTGGCCAATCTCTTTTTCAGTGTCTTCACTGAACATAGGAACATTGTAATCGTTGATGTCTAGGACTTTTACTTCAGCACCTTCAATCAAGTTTGCTGCGTAAGTTGCTAGTGTTTTGTTGATTGAGGTAGAACTTGTGCTTGCGCCAAATGCGATAACTTTCATGATGTGACCTTTCTGTAATTCCGTTAAGTGGGATTAGAATAACGTAGTAAGAAAATGTAACCATCACAAGAAATGAACGGACTCATTCAAAAATTTCGAACGAGTCTCAAATAAACCAGTTCGCTCAGCAAAATGGGAAAGGAAGGGACTGAGCGGATAGTATTAATACATCGAGATTAAGCTTGGTTTTGTAGCTCAACCCAAAGGTCATTAACGATAGTGCGGTCTGCTGGTGTTAGTTCAGAGCGAGCGTCGTCTAGGCTCTGTTCAATACGAGCTTTTACTTCAGCCACATCTTCAATGCCTTCTTCTTCACATGAAGCCACTGAAAGAGAAATATGACCACGTAAGTAACCACCAGCAAACAGTTCATCGTCTGATGCGTTTTCAATGCGAGCATCAATAACTTCAAGTAGTTTTTCTTCAAATTCGATAATCATAATATTCTCTTATTTCACAATAAATTGGCTAGCACATAAAGGTTCTACATCGTAGAAGCTGCGTAATGCTTCAGAGAGCATTTTCACGCGAGGCGGAAAGCCTACTTCAAAGATACCCATAACTTCGCTATGTACTTTATTCATAAAGGCCAAACGATCTGGCTCAAAATCGCCGTGTAGATTGTCACAGCTGACATTAAAAGGAAAGCCTGCGCTCATCGCAATGATCCATTCATACGCTTGTGGGCGAATTTCTACTTTTTCAAACTCAGCTTGAACCGATTCCGTTCGACCGTCAGGTTCATACCAATAGCCAAAATCTTCCAGTAAACGACGCTCAGGCCCAGCAACGCACCAGTGTGCGATCTCATGGAGTGCAGAGGCGTAAAAGCCACGTGCGAACACGATTCGATGGTGTGGGATAGTATCATCAGCAGGCAAATAGATCGGCTCATCAGCCCCTAGCTCTAGTTTGGTATTAAAGCTTTCAAAAAAGGTCTGATTGAAGATATCGATAATGTCTGAGTATTGGTGTGTCATAAAATCAAATTTAAGTAAAAATAACTGGGGCATTTTGCTTTTTTTTCAGCGCTCGGTAAAGCCCTATCAAGCGTAATGACATCGGGTTCGCCATTATACTTTGCAGTGACAATCGATTGCCATTCCCAGATTACACCACTTTAAGGTGAATGATTAGTTTAGCTAATCTGAAACGCCCATTCACGGTACAAATATTCATTCGTCAACAAGCATTTTTACTACTACACTCGCGCTTCATTTTATATCCCTAAGGCCTATAAGACTCGAGTTTATAGAACCTAAATTATAGAGCTACAGCAATGCTACTAAGTGTTTTGTATATCATTGGCATCACGGCAGAAGCCATGACCGGCGCTCTCAGTGCAGGCAAACAAAAAATGGATTGGTTTGGTGTAATGTTGGTTGCGAGCGCAACGGCAATTGGCGGCGGTACAGTACGCGATATCTTACTTGGCCATTACCCTTTAGGTTGGGTTGAAAACCCTCAGTATCTGGCCATCACCTGTATAGCAGGTGTTATTACAACCGGGTTGGCGAAATGGGTTATCAAGCTAAAAGGTTTGTTTATTCGCTTGGATGCCTTAGGCCTAATCGTATTCAGTATCATTGGTACCAAAGTAGCGATGACCATGGGTCTGCACCCGATGATTTGCATGGTATCGGCATTAGTGACAGGTGTCTTTGGTGGTTTGTTACGTGACCTTATCTGTCGTCAAACACCATTGGTGTTACATGAAGAGCTGTATGCCTCTGTCGCACTTGTCGCTTCAGGTTTGTACCTAGGTTTGCTTGAGCTTGGCATCAACGACGTCACGGCGACAATTGTGACGCTTGTAGTTGGTTACTTGCTGCGCATGGCGGCTGTAAGATTCAAATGGAGTTTGCCTTCGTTCCAGCTTGATCCTGAAAGCTCTGTACATTAGATATTCTCAATGACGCAGAATATAAAAAGGGTTACTTCATTACGAAGCAACCCTTTTTTGTTTCTACCAATTCTATTCTAAATAAAAAGAAGCAGAATTAGATTTGTGGTGTTTCAGTTGTCACACCAAAGTTTTGACCACGATGACGTAGCAAGTGGTCAAGCAGCACGATAGCCAGCATTGCTTCTGCAATAGGTACCGCACGGATGCCAACACATGGATCGTGACGACCTTTCGTGATTAGCTGCGTTGCTTCACCATCTTTCGTGATTGTGTCACCAGGTACAGTGATGCTTGATGTTGGTTTAAGCGCAATGCTTGCCACAATATCTTGACCAGTAGAGATACCACCTAAGATACCGCCAGCATGATTGCTGCTGAAACCTTCTGGAGTTAATGGGTCACGGTGTTCACTACCGCGTTGATTAACAACATCGAAGCCATCACCAATCTCAACACCTTTCACAGCGTTAATGCTCATTAGAGCGTGCGCGATGTCAGCATCTAGACGATCAAAGATTGGCTCACCAAGGCCTACTGGCACTTTAGTCGCAACCACTTGAATCTTCGCACCGATCGAGTTGCCTTCTTTTAGCAAGTCACGAATCAGTTGATCAAATTCTGGTACTTTGTCGGCATCTGGACAGAAGAAAGCGTTGTTTTCAATCTCGTTCCAATCCACTTTATCAATTGAGATATCACCCATTTGAGAAAGGTAAGCTTGGATTTCAACACCAAATTCTTGTTTTAGGTATTTCTTCGCAATTGCACCTGCAGCAACACGCATTGCAGTTTCACGAGCTGAAGAACGACCACCACCTCGGTAATCACGCACACCGTACTTTTGATGGTACGTATAGTCAGCGTGGCCAGGGCGGAACTTGTCTTTAATTTCGGAATAGTCTTTAGAGCGTTGGTCTGTATTTTCAATCAATAGACCAATAGAAGTACCCGTAGTTTGGCCTTCAAATACACCTGATAAGATTTTCACTTCATCCGCTTCACGACGAGCCGTTGTATAGCGAGAAGTGCCCGGACGACGACGGTCCAGATCTTTCTGCAGATCTTCTTCGGTAATTTCTAATCCTGGTGGGCACCCATCTACGATACATCCTAGTGCGATACCGTGACTTTCTCCGAACGTGGTCACGCGGAAATGTTGTCCGATACTGTTTCCTGCCATTACTTCCTCTAAATCAGCTATTGAGCAGAAGGTTTGATTCCTAAACCGACTGGCTAATAGCTTTACTTGTCTATTCTTCGTGAATTCATAGTGGCTTTATTACCAAATGATGTAAACCCCAAAAAACGAACAATTGTCAGTTTATCGAAAAATAAAAAAGGAAGCCCATCACTAGGCTTCCTTCTTTCAATACCTTTGATTCACTTGGCATTCAATGTGCGACTAACTCAAGCGTTCAAATTAATCGTCGTTCGATGAACCATCCCACACCATATTAAAGTTCACATCGGTAATGTACTGACTCCACTCATCACTGATTTTGCCAATGATGCTGTAGTTTTCATCTAATTCAAGTGAGTAGCTATTATTCATCCCAAACAAGAATGAAAGCACCGCATTCGTTCTACCCTCGTCAAATACATCGTCACAAAATTGTGGGTTTAAAGTATCACCGTTGCTTGCTGAAATGGATTCAGACGTCACAGTGAACCTTTCAAAAATAGCCGCATCGCCATTGTGCGAGCTCAGCAGTCCATCACAGCTAATACCATTCATCCATACCTTGATATAGTCGTGTGAATTACCAGATGAAAGCTCGGCTGTACTCATCTGTAATGACGTAGAGATAAGCTCGTATTGGTGGTCTTGTTCACCAGGCCAATATAGGTCAGCATCTCGCAACTCAGGGCCATCACTGGATTTAACTTGAATACGCTTTTCTGCATCCGCTTTGTTACTAAAGCCAACATAACGACTAGATTCACCATCCTCAGTCCAGAGCATAGTCAGGGCACCCTGTGAGATTAAGTTACTATCATAATCATTGGTTAGGTCGTAACTCATGGTCATCACTTCGCCGTCATCGACAAATGAACCGACCAAAGTGTCACCTTCGACAATATAAGTACCAACTTTTAGCGTCGCCTCTGTTGTACATTCTGCCTTATTGCTTAGGTCACGATCATTGTAGAAGATCTCACCATCTTCAAAGCGCACTGTGTCACACCACACTTGAGCGTAGTTTGTACCGTTAGAACCTCGCTCTAAGAAGTACCATGTGTTGTCTTCTAATGGGTGAGAATCACCTGGTGGTAATGGCGCTTCTTCAATAACCGGGAAGCTCAACGTTGCCGAGACCCACTCACTGTTGACGCCATCATTGACTAAAACTGTCAGTGTTTCGTCACCTGCCGCAGCAGGGCGTGGAAGCAAACCAGAGAAGCTCACTACGCCCTGCTCGCTTACTAGACCGTTAAAGCCCGTGCGCGCAGCCGTTGATAGCGTCGTTTCCACTTCGTAGTTTAAGGCGTCACCATCTTGATCTATGAATAGTGCACTTACATCCAGTGTATCGGTTAGCGACTCGCCTTCTGTGATTAACCACGTATTCATTGTCAACTGCAGGTTTGCAAGCTCGTTCTCGTCAACCACAGGAAGTTGGTTGTCAGTTAAAACCGTCACTTCAAAGGTCAGTGGGTATGAACGTGCCTCGTGCTCATCGGTCGCAAAGATATGGTAAATAAAGCTGCCTGCACCCTCTGGTTCACCCGTAATCATGCCTGTTTCCGAGTCTATAGACAGACCATTATTACCATCACCATCAACGACAGTCATAGTGAAGGACATGTCATCGCCTTCGGCGTCTTGGAATTTGTCGCTAACATTGTATGGGCGCCATGCTTCACCCAGCGTCAATTCAACGGGCTCAGTGGTACCGACAACTTTTGGTCGGGTGTTTGGTAAAACGATGATATCGCCGCCACCCGGTGGAATATTAATAATTGGCGAGTAATCATCAAGCGTTTGATCATCGGCTTCAATGATCTCTTGTGTTGCTTCTGCCATAGCTTCAGTCAGCTTCAGCTTAGTTTCGATATCTCCGTCAGAATGATCGACCAACACTTCGCCAATCAGGTTAAGTGCTTCTGCTTGCTCTGTGGTATCTGCAATGTAGTCACCAAAAATAAGTGCTTGTGACACCTCAAGACCTTCGTCACCCGTGATAGCAGCAACTACTTGCTCCTCAGCTTCAGCTACTGTCAACTCCGAGTCTGCAGCTAGCAGTTTGTTCACCATGTTCGTCATTGGGTTAATGATTGCGCCGCTGCCCGCATTAGCTAGTGTGAAGTCGTGTTGAACAAGACCACGGTTGCTGTCTATTGTTTGACCTGCAACTGCCTCAACACAGACCACGGCACCTTGATGCGCAACTGGAATGTTTACCTTACCATCGACATCAGTTTGACTACTCTTGCCTGTTAAGTCCGTATCACAAATACCATCTTGGGTCGTATCAACCCTGACATTAGCATACGCCAAATAACCATCAATGGCCGTGATAGAAAACGTCGTTGGGTTGCTCGACGAATCGCTGTCTGAACCACACCCAACCAAAGCCATTGCAATTGACGCTGCGAGCAAGCCTTGCTTTTTCATTATTGTTCCTTATTAAACCTATTCAATGAGTCTTCATACAGCCAACTTCAGTAGGCTGTGATAATTAAAACATCACTATTTTTAGAGGTTTACTTGGAACTCGCAAGGTACAGGGAATAATGGAAAACCCGTAAAATAATTTCTAAATTTTTCCAATTATGCAAAGTTAAGCCGCCAATTTATTGTGGAGCCAGCTTTTAGCAAATTTGAGATCTTTCTCAATCAGGCTGTGGCTACAATCTAATAGTTCACAGATCTCTTGATGCTTTAGGCCAATGTAATATTTTAATTTCAGCACATTAGATTGTCGTGGATAGTGTTCCGTAAAATCCATCAATGACTTCTCTAACTCAATGCGTTTATCAAGGGGCAGGTATTCAATCGAAATTGCATTTTCTATGCGCATTAAATTGCCCTTTTTTCTTTTATCAGCCTTCAACGCCCAAGAGTCATTAATGAGAATATGCTGCATAGCTTTAACGGACATCAAAAAAAAATCTCGCGTCCCTTCTATCTCACCCTTCCCAACGGAGCCAATCTTCAAGTAAGCCTCATGAGTCAATGTCGTCGTAGAGCTCGTATCTATCAAAGGCTCATTAAATACCTCTGCACATTTATAACGTCGTAATTGAGCTAACTCTTTAAGCCGATAGTAAGCAAAACGATACAATTCAGCTTCAGACTGCTTGCAACCATGTTGCCATTGGTAAATAAGAGTAGTAAGCCCCTTGTGCTCCTGAATTTTTTTTATGGTCGACAAAATTTAACCTTTTAAAACAATTAAATGGGAAGTCACAACAAGTAAACCAATAGGTTCATGTCTTCTGTGGCAATCCAAGAATCGAATAATTCCTCATCCAAAAAATATCCGCCTTCTTAGAAGCCGGTTTTGCTTTATAACCCCCAAGAAGGGGGCGTCCGCGCTATCAATTCTTCAATAACTGCAGTTGTTGTTCATACTCTATGTCCTGTTTATCTTGATGTCGTACATATCGCCGAATGACTTCTTCATTCACACCAACCGTATCTGCAAAATACCTCTAGCCCAAAAGTAATTTCCCCACAGTTTCTTACGTTTATGTGGGGATTTATTGAAAAGTCTAATTGCTATTCGACCCTTTAAAACTCCTAACAAACTCAAGACTGATAACTTGGGAGAAACAATGACAGAAAGATGAACATGATCTGGTTGAACATTTAACTCTAAAACCTTGCAGTCTTTCACATTGCACAAGATATGGATTGAACGATAAAGCTCCTTTCCACCCTTATCTTTCAAAATCTTATATCTGTACTTTGGGTCAAAACTATATGGTATTTGCAACGCCAATAGACATATGATGAATTTCTGTAATCGCCCATGTGGTTGTTTCCTCTTACTTGTGATGAATAAGAGATTACTTCTAACATGAGCACTTCTCGAGGCCATAGCCTCCAGGGCGGGAGCATACTTT
>NZ_JBFRTQ010000198.1:0-2854 GCF_041474195.1 Vibrio sp. 10N.222.52.C3
ATTTAACAGTCATATTTGTTGTAAGTTTACTACATTTGTTGTGTTTTTATTGAACTACAACCGATACGACCCTTTATTTATTAAGCATTCTGAAAGTGTAAAGTGATTTAATGACAAACAATAATTCATCCTCAAAACCGGAAACAAATATTAAGTTTATTGGCGCTCATGTCTCGGCTGCTGGTGGAGTTGATCAGGCGCCTATGCGTGCACGTGAAATTGGCGCCAATGCGTTTGCACTGTTTACCAAGAACCAGAGACAGTGGGCGGCAAAACCGCTAGAAGCGAAAACCATTAGTGCCTTTAAAGCTAATTGCAAAATGTTGGGCTTCGGTGCTGAGCACATTCTTCCTCATGACTCCTACCTTATTAACCTAGGAGCACCAGAAGAAGAGAAGCTAGAGAAATCACGCGCGGCTTTTATTGATGAAATGGAGCGTTGTAATCAACTTGGATTAACGCTTTTGAATTTTCATCCTGGGAGTCATTTAAAGAAAATCTCAGAAAGCGAATGTTTGGCGAAGATCGCTGAATCGATCAACCTAGCTCATCAAGCGGTACCTGACGTAATCGCAGTGATCGAGAATACGTCTGGGCAGGGCACTAATCTGGGTTGGAAGTTTGAACATCTAGCAGAGATTATCGAACAGGTAGAAGATAAGTCACGTGTTGGTGTGTGCTTAGACACCTGCCATACGTTTACTGCTGGCTATGACTTACGTACAAAAGAGGCGTGTGAGCATACTTTTGCTGAGTTCGACCGCATCGTGGGTATGCACTATCTAAGAGCAATGCACATCAATGATTCAAAAGCTGAGTTCGCGAGCCGAGTCGATCGACACCATTCTTTAGGAAAAGGCGAAATTGGCTGGGATTGTTTTGAGTATATTGCCTCTGATTCTCGCTTTAATGGTATCCCTCTTATCTTGGAAACCATTGATTCGACGATCTGGAAAGAGGAAATTCAACAACTTAGAATGTTTCATCGCTCAGCAACGCTAGCGAGCGAACAAGCGTAATAATAGAGGGGGAAATTTATTTCCGTCTATTTCTAAAAATTGGCACCTTTCTTTCATAGTATTAAAGTGAATATGTAGTTCACGATGTCTTAGAGGAGGTGCCTTTATGTATTCAATCACCCAAACTTCAACTATTGCTGTCGCACGCCGTTTACCTACACCAAACCGTCACGTGCATAACCACGGCCACCATCGTACACAGCAGAAAAGTGGTTAATCGAGATAAGCACAACTTGAACTGATTATTATGATTCATCAACAAGTGAACCCTACACATCATGTTTATTGATAGCTGTATGAGGTATAACTAGAGCCTTATTTAGGACAGTTAGCCGATACAGCTATTTTTTTGTCTGGCGAAAGCCGCTAGAAACCTTGATGATTGGGAAGTAAAACGATGACCGCACCAAAGACTTGGGAATCCATTATTAATGATGAACGTGATAAAGAGTACTTTCAGAGTGTCCTCGCGTTTGTTGAACAGCAACGTAATAGTGGTAAAACCGTCTACCCGTCACAAGAACAGGTGTTCAGTGCCTTTGATATGACGCCTTTCGAATCCGTGCGAGTGGTTATCTTAGGGCAAGATCCTTATCACGGTGCTAACCAAGCTCACGGCTTAGCATTCTCAGTGCTTCCTGGTGTGAAAATCCCACCTTCTCTACGCAATATGTACAAAGAGCTTGCACAAGATATAGAGGGCTTTGAGATTCCTAGTCATGGTTATCTCGATTCTTGGGCATCGCAAGGGGTGTTGATGTTGAACACAGTCCTTACAGTCGAAGAGGCAAAAGCACACTCACATGCTAAGTGTGGCTGGGAAACCTTTACCGATGCCATTATTGCTGAGCTCAATCAGCGCTCTGAACCGATCATCTTTTTGTTGTGGGGCGCACACGCCCAGAAGAAAGGTCAAGCGATTGATGACGACAAGCATCATGTGTTGGTTGCACCTCACCCATCGCCATTATCGGCACGCCGTGGATTCTTCGGTTGTCAGCATTTCTCTACAACCAACAAGCTGCTTTCTTCTATGGATCAACAACCTATTGACTGGCGTTTACCAACAGAAGTGTAGGTTGGTGGTTTTCTGAGCAGGGTCAAATCATAAATCAGCATATTCGTATACACTTATAAATAGTAGGTGTAATGGAGTGCAATACTATGATGATTGAAAGGATAAGACGAGAGCATGGCTATATGGCTCGTTTACTCGCGATACTCAACAGTAAGTTAGAGTTTCTGAAACAGGAGCGAGAAATAAACTATAGCCTGATCGCAGAGGTGGTTCATTACCTTATGAACCATTCAGACAAAGTGCATCACCCTAAAGAAGACGTCATTTATCGCTACTATCTTAAGCAATATGGCAGCGAGCAAGCGATTGAAGACTTGGAGTTAGAGCATCAATTGCTTTCTGAGAAAACGGCGGACTTTTTAGGTTTGGTCGATATGATCCTTCAAGATGCGGTGGTTCCTCAGCAAGTCTTTATTGAGCAGCTTGAAGCGTTTGTTAAGGCTCAGCGAAAGCACATGGAATATGAAGAGAAGCATGTGCTACCCATGATTGTTGAGGCGTTCACGGTGAAAGATTGGCAAGAAGTGGAGTCTCAATGGCTTCAACCGGAAGATGACCCTGTTTTTGGAGAGACCATCGCCGATCAATATCGCCAACTCGCGGCTCGGGTTCGACAAAATGAACAAGAGTGTGTTTAGCCCGTTGTAATGTTGAGGTGCACCTATTTTAGGTGTCCTCTATATTAGAGGGTTGGTTTCCAAATGGCGCTTTGAGCGGATTAACTACCTCAAAAAATAAAAAAGGCACCTATATAGGT
>NZ_JBFRTQ010000199.1:0-9866 GCF_041474195.1 Vibrio sp. 10N.222.52.C3
ATTAAGAATATCTTAAAAAATGATATGTGACAGGTGGAGTAGTCAACTTATGTAGACTATTCTTCTATTGATTAGTTCATTAACAAAAAGCTATTTTTCTCGGAATGATATGTTGCATTGTTGCTCTTGGTGAGTACAATTGCGGCTACCTGATGCGAGGTGTTGGTTAATTTGTTGTTAAACTCTGGTTTACACGGTTAATAATGTTATCGCACGTAGAGGTGCAATTATAAAAAGTAACTTCCGTTGGGGTGATGCCAATGAACGGGAATGAAAGGTGTAATTGCCGAAGTAAATTGTATATCTAAGCAATTTGCTGGGGTTGTGCTCAATAGGTACAACACTGCCATAGTCTTAATTTTAAACTATGGAGCGCTACTGTAGGGTTGGGTGAAGTGTTCACTTCCCTTTCGCTTAGTTCAACATGAGCTTGGTCAGCCGTATCAAGTTTGTCTGCAGTAGATCTCTAGCCAAATAAAAAACTGGTTTTTGAAGATCATGAATTTAATAGATTTTGCAACATCACCTTTATCTTTGCTTCCGCCCCTTGTGGCTTTGAGCCTTGCTATTGTTACCCGCCGTGTATTGGTTTCTTTGGGTGTCGGTATCATCATGGGTGCGATTCTACTTGCTGATTACTCAGTAGGTAACGCAGCTAGCTACGTGTTTACTAAAGCATCTGGTGTTTTCATCGAAGATGGTGGCATCAACACTTGGAACATGAGCATCATTGCATTCCTAATTATTCTTGGAATGACAACGGCATTATTAACACTGTCTGGCGGTACTCGCGCATTCGCGGAGTGGGCACAGTCTCGCGTTAAGAGCAAACGTGGTTCAAAACTACTTGCTGCTTTCTTAGGTGTATTCATCTTTGTTGATGACTACTTTAACAGCCTAGCGGTTGGTGCTATCTCTCGTCCTGTAACAGACCGCTTCTATGTATCTCGCGCTAAGCTTGCTTATATCCTAGATTCAACTGCTGCTCCTATGTGTGTGATCATGCCTGCTTCTAGCTGGGGTGCTTACATCATCACGATCATTGGTGGCATCTTAGTGACACACGGTGTGACAGAGTATTCTGCACTGGGTGCTTACGTTCGTCTTATCCCAATGAACTTCTACGCTGTATTCGCACTACTAATGGTGTTCGCAGTAGCATGGTTCGGTCTAGACGTTGGTAAGATGCGTGAGCATGAGATCGAAGCATCTCAAGGCCGTGGCTTTGAAGGTGACAACGATCAAAAGCAAGCTCACGATCTAAACGAAGAGTTAGATATCGAAGAGAGCGAAAACGGTTCAGTTTCTGATCTTGTTATGCCAATCGTATCGCTAATTGTAGCGACAGTGGCTGCAATGCTTTACACAGGCGGCCAAGCGCTGGCTGCTGATGGCCAAGCATTCAACCTTCTAGGCGCATTCGAAAACACGGATGTAGGTAAGTCTCTTGTTTACGGTGGTGTTATTGGCTTACTAGTAGCACTAGCGACAGTATTCAAGCAAAAGCTATCTATGACTGATATCGCAAGAACAATGTGGATCGGTGCTAGCTCTATGTTTGGCGCGATTCTGATTCTTGTGTTTGCATGGACTATCGGTTCTGTTATCGGCGACATGAAAACGGGTTCTTACCTATCGTCTCTAGTAACAGGCAGCATTGATTACCACTGGTTACCGGTTATGTTGTTCCTTCTAGCGGGCGTTATGGCGTTCTCTACAGGTACATCTTGGGGTACGTTCGGTATCATGCTACCAATCGCGGGTGATATGGCTGCAGCATCGGATATCGCACTGATTCTTCCAATGCTAAGTGCGGTTCTAGCGGGTGCAGTATTTGGTGACCACTGTTCTCCAATCTCAGATACGACGATTCTGTCTTCTACTGGTGCTCGTTGTAACCACATCGACCACGTCTCGACTCAGCTTCCATACGCGTTGTCTGTAGCGTTCGTATCGTGCATTGGTTTCATCACTCTAGGTATGACATCTTCAATTGGCATCGCATTTGGCGCAGCGTCTCTAACGTTTGTTGCTGTATGTTTTGCATTGGCTTACTTCTCTCGCTGCAAAATGGCGACGTGCAAAAGCTAAAATTGAAAGTTAATCAGTAAACTATCAGGGAGGCGTTTGCCTCCCTTTTTTGTGCCTGTTAATTTAATTTTAAGTTTCGTGAAAAAAGTTCGAATAAATGGTTGAAAAAGGATGTCAGCTTAGTTAGTGTGGAGACAAGACAGCAAACAACCTAAGAGCTGATAAGTATGCGTAAATTAGTAATGAACATTCATCACCATCATCACCCTATCTAGTCTTTCGGGGAGATTTACGTATACCCGGGAGCAAGATTACTCCCGGAGGTTAAGTCAAAAGAATTTAGATTTAAACCCTCGGGATGACAAAGTCCCCGAGGGTTTTTTAGTTTTAGCGCTTTTAAATGATCAATAAATTCAAATATTTGCACAGGGATACAGCAATGCAGACACAACGCCTAAGAATCGCAATTCAAAAGAAAGGTCGCTTAAGTAAAGAGTGCCAAGACCTACTTAAAAAATGTGGTGTTAAATTTAATATCATGGGTGAGCGCCTAGTGGTTCACTCACTAAATATGCCAATCGACTTGTTACTCGTTCGTGATGACGACATCCCAGGTCTTATCATGGATGGTGTAGTTGACCTTGGTTTCATCGGTGAAAATGAACTAGAAGAAGTTCGTCTAGATCGTGTTGCTCTTAAAGAGCCTTCAGAGTTCCGCACACTACGTCGTTTAGACTTCGGTGGTTGCCGCCTTTCAATCGCTATTAATAAAGACGAAGAATACAACGGCCCACAAGACTTAGCGGGCAAACGTATTGCGACAACCTACCCACAACTACTTAAAGCCTACATGGACGAGCAGGGTGTTGAGTTCAGCACTTGTATGCTAACAGGTTCGGTTGAAGTCGCGCCTCGCGCTGGCCTTGCAGACGCTATCGCTGATTTAGTTTCTACAGGTGCAACGCTTGAAGCGAACGGCCTAAAAGAAGCAGAAGCTATCTTCCAATCGAAAGCAACACTGATTCAACGTGTTGGCGACTTCGACGCAGACAAGACCGCACTGATTGAAAAACTACTGACTCGTATGCAGGGTGTTCAACAAGCGAAAGAGTCGAAGTACATCATGCTTCACGCGCCAACCTCTCAACTAGAGCAAATCAAAGCATTACTGCCTGGTGCTGAAGATCCAACGGTTCTTCCTCTATCTACAGACAAAGACAAAGTTGCCGTGCACCTAGTAAGTACAGAGAACTTGTTCTGGGAAACAATGGAACAGCTGAAAGAGTTGGGTGCAAGCTCGATTCTAGTATTACCAATCGAAAAAATGATGGGGTAGTGACGATGAGAACCGTTGTTTGGCAATCTTTAAGTGAATCACAGCAAGACTCGGTATTAGAGCGTCCAGCTATTACTGAAGGTGCAAACATCACAGCGACTGTTTCTGATGTTATTGCAAAAGTACGAAATGAAGGCGATGCCGCGCTTAAAAAGCTGACTGCAAAGTTTGATGGTGTAACTCCAGAATCTATCCGAGTCAGTTCGGGTGAGATTGAAGAGGCGTGTGCTCGTCTAACACCAGAGATGAAGCAAGCGTTAGAGCAAGCTTATAGCAACATTGCGAAGTTTCACGAAGCTCAAAAGCCGCAGCCAATTAAGGTTGAGACACAGCCTGGTGTTGTGTGTGAGCAAGTGACGCGCGCGATTAATACTGTTGGCCTTTATATTCCCGGTGGCAGTGCGCCACTACCGTCAACGGTTCTTATGTTAGGTGTTCCTGCTCAAATCGCAGGTTGTCGTAAGGTTGTGCTTTGTTCACCTCCGCCAATCGCTGATGAAATCTTGTATGTCGCTAAGCTTTGTAAGATCGACGAAGTTTACAACGTTGGTGGTGGTCAAGCGGTTGCAGCAATGGCTTACGGTACCGAGAGTGTGGCTAAAGTCGATAAGATCTTCGGCCCAGGTAATGCCTACGTTACGGAAGCAAAGCGCCAAGTGAGTAATGACTTCCGCGGAGCAGCTATTGATATGCCAGCTGGCCCATCTGAAGTGTTAGTGATTGCTGATGAAACGGCTGATGCAGACTTCATTGCAGCGGATTTGTTGAGCCAAGCGGAACACGGGCCTGACTCTCAAGTAGTATTGGTAACTCCATCTCCAGTGGTTGCAGACCAAGTAACAGAAGCGGTTCAAAAGCAACTGAAAGAACTGTCTCGTGCGAACATCGCTCAGCAAGCATTGGCTTCAAGCTTAATCATCATTGCTGAATCGATCACTCAAGCGATTGCGATTTCGAATTTCTACGGTCCTGAGCACTTGATCGTTCAAACCAAGAACCCACGTGAATTGCTGCCATTGCTAGATAATGCAGGCTCAATTTTCCTTGGTGACTGGTCTCCAGAATCTGCAGGTGACTACGCATCCGGCACAAACCACGTTCTTCCGACTTACGGTTATACCAAGACGTATTCAAGCCTAGGTTTGGCTGATTTCTCTAAGCGAATGACGGTGCAGGAGCTAACAGCCGATGGGTTGAAAGGCCTAGCGCCAACAGTAGTAACAATGGCGGAAGCCGAAGGTTTGGATGCACACAAACGTGCGGTGACCATCCGAGTTGAAAAATTAAATCGATTTGAACAGCTAAATAAAGCGAAATAAGGGTAGGGCATGGAAAAGTTAGCAAGAAAACAAGTTCAGGCTCTAACACCTTACTTGTCTGCAAGACGCATAGGCGGTACTGGTGATGTATGGCTAAACGCCAACGAATCTCCGTTTGATAACGAGTACAACCTGAACTTGTCTCGTCTTAACCGTTACAGCGAATGTCAGCCAAAAGAGCTGATTGATGCTTACGCTCAATACGCAGGCGTGAAATCAGAGCAAACACTGACGACTCGTGGTGCTGACGAAGGCATTGAGTTATTGATTCGTGCTTTCTGTGAGCCGAACGAAGACGCTATTCTTTACTGCCCACCTACTTACGGTATGTACGCAATCAGTGCAGAGACGATTGGTGTTGAGCGTAAAGTTGTGCCTCTTACTTCTGAATGGCAATTGGATCTTCCAGCTATCGAAGCTCAGCTCGACAACGTAAAAGTGGTGTTTGTTTGTAGCCCAAATAACCCAACCGGTAATTTAGTTGATCGTAAAGACATCATCAAGCTGCTTGAAATGACACAAGACAAAGCGATTGTGGTGATGGATGAAGCGTATATCGATTTTTGTCCAGAAGCGTCAACCGTTGATTTGCTTGAGCAATATCCAAACCTAGCGATTCTGCGCACCTTGTCGAAGGCCTTTGCTTTGGCGGGCTTACGTTGTGGCTTTACGCTAGCGAATAAAGAGCTTATCGATGTACTGTTGAAAGTGATCGCTCCTTATCCTGTGCCAATCCCTGTTGCTGACATTGCCGTTCAAGCTCTCTCAGAGCAAGGACTAGCGCGAGCTAAGTTCCAAGTTCTAGATTTAAGTGCTAACCGAGCGTATTTGCAGGCGGGTCTATTAGGTATGCCTCAAGTGACGGTTTTTGATGGCTGGGGTAACTACTTACTGGTGAAATTCCCGAACGGCGATGAGTTATTTAAAGCGGCTTGGGATACGGGCATTATTTTGCGTAATTCACCTATTGAAGACTGTGTTCGTATTAGTATTGGTAACCGCGAAGAGTGCGAAAAGACACTTGGATTCATTCGTAACTTTTATCAGTAATGAAAGGCTTACCAGTAATAACATTTGCCAGTTTGAGTTGATTAATTGGGCTGGCAAGTGAAACCAATATTTTGGGTTAGCGTTTGATTTTAGCTAGGCCACCAGATTTAAAATTAAAAGGAAGTTCAAGTGAGTAAACAACAGAAAATACTTTTTATAGACCGTGACGGCACCTTAATTGTTGAGCCGCCAGTTGACTTTCAAGTAGACCGTTTAGACAAGCTAAAATTCGAACCGCGAGTAATTCCTAGCCTGCTTGCTTTGCAAGATGCTGGTTACCGCTTAGTAATGGTCACTAACCAAGATGGTTTAGGTACCGATAGCTACCCACAAGAAGATTTCGATGCACCACACAATATGATGATGGAGTTCTTCGAATCTCAAGGCGTTAAGTTTGACGACGTGCTTATTTGCCCTCACTTTGACGAAGACAACTGCTCTTGCCGTAAGCCTAAACTGGGTATGGTTAAAGAGTACCTACAAGGCGGTAAAGTCGATTTCCAACACTCTGTTGTGATTGGCGACCGAATGACGGATCTTCAACTGGCAGAGAACATGGCTATCCGCGGTATTCAATATGGCCCGGATGCGGAAACTGAAGGCACGCTTAACTGGCCACAAATCGTTAAAGATCTGACGGTTAATGCGCGTATTGCTGAAGTAGTTCGTACTACTAAAGAAACCGATATCAAGGTTGCAGTAAACCTTGATGAAACCGGTGGCAACAAGATCGATACCGGCATGGGTTTCTTCGACCACATGCTTGATCAAATCGCGACACACGGTGGTTTCCAAATGAACCTGACTGTGAAGGGCGACCTGCACATTGATGATCACCACACAGTCGAAGATACCGCTCTGGCTTTAGGCCAAGCATTGAAAGATGCACTAGGCGACAAACGTGGTATTGGCCGTTTTGGTTTCAGCCTACCAATGGATGAGTGTTTGGCTCAGTGTGCGTTAGACCTTTCTGGTCGTCCATACCTGAAGTTCGATGCTAAGTTCAGCCGTGAGCAAGTGGGTGATCTTTCAACCGAGATGGTGGTTCACTTCTTCCGTTCTCTAACTGATACATTGGCTTGTACGCTACACCTTTCTTCTGATGGCAATAATGATCACCACATCATTGAGAGCCTGTTCAAAGCGTTTGGCCGTACTCTTCGCCAAGCAATCAAAGTTGAAGGTAACGAGTTACCAAGCAGCAAAGGCGTTCTGTAAGGGTTCGGTATGAAAGAGCAAAAAGTCGTTATTATTGATACTGGTTGTGCCAACGTTTCATCGGTGAAGTTTGCGATTGAACGTCTGGGCTACGCAGTTGAAATTTCAAAAGAACCAGAAGTTGTTCTTGCTGCCGACAAGCTATTCCTACCCGGTGTAGGTACAGCAAGTGAGGCAATGAAGAACCTGCAAGAGCGTGACCTTGTTACCCTTGTCAAGCAAGTTGAGAAGCCTCTGCTGGGTATCTGTTTAGGTATGCAGCTGTTAGGCAAACTGTCTCAAGAGAAAGGTCAAAAGGCTGATGAGTTAGTTGAATGCCTAGGTTTGTGTGATGGCGAAGTTCGTTTACTTGAAACGGGCGACTTACCATTACCACACATGGGTTGGAACACAGTAACAGCAACGCCTAATCACCCGCTATTTAAAGACATTGAAGAAGGCGAATACTTCTACTTTGTTCATAGCTTCGCAATGCCAGTGGGCGACTACACAATCGCACAATGTGATTACGGTAATCCGTTCACTGCGGCGGTTCAAAGTGGCAATTATTATGGTGTTCAGTTCCACCCAGAGCGATCTTCGAAAGCTGGCTCTAAGCTGATTCAGAACTTCTTGGAATTGTAATAAGGATTAGGCAGCGGCTAACGTTGCCATATAAGGAATGTAAATGATTATTCCCGCGTTAGATTTAATTGAAGGCCAAGTAGTTCGCTTATTCCAAGGAGACTACGGGCAAGTAACAGAATACAAAGTAGACCCAGCAGAGCAGTTTAATCTGTACCACCAAGCTGGCGCTGGCTGGCTGCACCTTGTTGACTTAACGGGCGCAAAAGACACAACGGCTCGTCAGTTAGACTTGATTGCTAAGCTCCTTGCTAGCACGCCTGCGAACATCCAGATTGGTGGTGGCGTGCGTAACGAACAAGATGTCGTTGATCTGCTAGAAGCTGGCGCACAGCGCGTTGTGGTTGGTTCTACAGCCGTTAAGCAACCTGAGTTGGTGAAAGGTTGGATGGAGAAGTATGGCGCGGAAAAAATCGTGCTGGCTCTAGACATCAACATTGATGAAAGCGGCACACGTAAAGTGGCGATTTCAGGTTGGCAAGAAGATTCAGGTGTGACTATTGAAGCGCTGATTGAAGACTACCTCACGGTTGGCCTTAAACACGTGCTGTGTACCGATATTTCACGTGACGGCACGCTAGAAGGATCAAACGTAGAGCTCTATGTTGATCTTTGTAAGCAGTACCCACAAGTGCAATTCCAATCATCGGGCGGCATTGGCAGCCTAGCTGATATCGAAGCGCTTAAAGGCAGCGGTGTTGCGGGTGTGATTGTGGGTCGTGCGCTACTTGATGGCAAGTTTACCGCAGAGGAGGCATTTGCATGTTGGCAAAGCGAATAATCCCTTGTTTGGATGTCCGTGACGGACAAGTGGTTAAGGGCGTTCAGTTCCGTAACCACGAAATTATTGGTGACATCGTTCCGCTAGCACAACGCTATGCAGAAGAGGGCGCCGATGAATTGGTATTTTATGACATCACCGCATCAAGTGATGGCCGTGTGGTCGATAAAAGCTGGGTGAAACGCGTAGCTGAAGTGATCGATATCCCTTTCTGTGTCGCTGGTGGTATTAAATCAGCAGAAGATGCAGCGCGCATTCTTGAGTTTGGTGCGGATAAAGTGTCAATCAACTCACCGGCATTGGCTAATCCACAGCTGATTACTGACCTTGCTGATAAGTTTGGCGTTCAGTGTATCGTTGTCGGTATCGATTCATACTTCGACAAAGAAACCGGTAAATATCAGGTTTACCAATTTACAGGCGATGAAGCGCGTACTAAAGCAACCAAATGGGAAACCAAAGATTGGGTGCAGGAAGTACAGAAGCGTGGCGCAGGTGAGATTGTGTTAAACATGATGAACCAAGATGGCGTTCGTAACGGCTATGATATCGATCAGTTAAACATGGTGCGTGAAGTGTGTAATGTGCCATTGATTGCCTCTGGTGGCGCTGGTGCAATGGAGCACTTTGCTGAAGCTTATAAAAAGACCAACGTGGATGGAGCACTTGCGGCTTCGGTATTCCACAAACAAGTCATCAATATTGGTGAACTTAAACAGTATTTAAAACAACAAGATGTAGAGGTGCGACTATGAGTTTTGAACCCGTAAGCTTATCAAAAACAGAAGTAGGCGCATTGTCAGAGCGTATTAACTGGGAAAAAGTAGATGGCTTAGTGCCAGCGATTGTTCAAGATTACCAGTCAAGCCAAGTGCTAATGATGGGATACATGAACCCAGCCGCACTTGAGAAAACGGGTGAAACTGGCAATGTGACGTTTTTCTCTCGCACAAAAGAGCGTCTTTGGACGAAAGGTGAAACGTCGGGCAATGTATTGCAACTGCAAAACATCGCCTTGGACTGTGACAGCGACACCTTACTGGTTAAAGTTAATCCCATTGGTCCAACGTGCCACACAGGTACAACAACGTGTTGGGATGGAGACAAGCAAGAAGAGTCTCAGATGGTGTGGCTTCATCAGCTTGAGCAGCTATTGGCTGCCCGCAAGGACGCCGATCCTGAATCTTCTTATACTGCCAGTCTATATGCCCGTGGCACCAAGCGTATTTCGCAAAAAGTGGGCGAAGAAGGCGTTGAAGTCGCGCTTGCGGCGACGTCGGGCGATAAGGCGGAGTTAGTGTGTGAATCAGCAGATTTGATTTACCACCTAATGGTTCTTCTTCAAGACCAAGGCTTATCGATGGATGATGTGGTAAACAAGCTGAAAGAGCGTCATAAGTAAGCTCTCTTTAGATTAATAGAACCGCGTAAAAGACAGACAAAAGCCCCGCAAACAAACATGTTTACGGGGCTTTTTAGTTTTTTAATTTTCAAGATTTCAAGATTT